>JAHEHQ010000371.1 GCA_024644505.1 Gammaproteobacteria bacterium | reverse complement strand
TATCGATCTTTTCCGCATCGGCTTTCTTCGGCACCCCGGAAGGGGCCTTTGCCGCAGACGCTTCCTCCAAGGGCGTGAGTCTCTGTGATTCCGATGCCGGGGGATCCACGACATCCACGGAAGCCGCCGCCTTTCCGTCAGCCGGGGAGGACTCCGATGCCATCGGCTGCCCGGACCCCTCCTCCCCGGATTCGGACCCGGCAACAGCCGCATCGACGGATACTTCGGGGGATTCGGACGGCGGCACCGGGTCGATCGGCTCCGGTTCGACTCCCGGTACCTGGGGGGCCGGACCTGTATCGGCGCCAATCTGTACAGAGACATCACCGGCGATGGTCGGAGCCGGGGCCTCGTCAATTGCTTCGGTTTCCGGCAGATCTTCCGGTTCTTCCTCCAGGGGCGCCTGCCCACCCGTTTCGGCCCCGGACATGCCGGACAAGTCCGGCAACATTACCGCCATGGGTGCAGGCGTCTCCTCGGTTAAAGGGGTTTCGCGCGACGCGGGAAGACTGGGTTCGGGCCTTTGCAATGGAACCACCAGGTGGTTGTCGATCTTGTGAACCGGCAGCAATTCAGCCTCCGGCGTCTGACCGGTAAAGAGTTCGTTGATCTCGTCCTGGAAAATCAGGGTCCCCAGAGCCAGGATCACCACAATAATCCCGCCGACCAGGGAAGGACCGGACAGGTCTGCCAGAATCGGCATTCGAATCGAATGAAACCCTGACGGCCGCCGGGTGACATCCTGCCGCTGCAACGCCTCAACACACTTTTCTATCTCACCGGGTAAGCCCTTGCTTTCGCCGAATATCCTGTCGAGTTGAGCCGTTGTGATATCGACGGGATCCGATAATCCCGCGGCCCGCAGCATCTGCTCCACCATCTGTTCCGTCTGTTCCCGGTTCATGGGCAGCAGATCCAGCGTCTGCAGCGTCTGCTGGGCGGCTGCCTGAAACCGGGACGCCCGTATCCGATCTTCAATCTGTGGAAGGGCAAACAGTAATACCCGCAGATTCACCCCCTCGCCCCCGGGTGCATGGTAAAGACCGAGCAGGGCTTCCAGTGTGGACGGCGGCAAAAGATGGGCGTCATCCACCAGCACCACCGGTATGCAGCCCTCCGCGACCAGTTCTCCGCAGCGCTGCATCAATGCGTCTGTGGAAGGCACCGCCCCCGCCGACACTTCGAAACAGTCACCCAGACGCGCATAGAGTTGATCGGGCTGAAGCATGGAATTCGCATCGATGCGGCAATGCCTCCAGTCATCGAAGGTCGTCTGCTGCAGGCGCTCGAGAAGTGAGGTCTTCCCCGAACCCGCAAGACCTTTCACAAGGGGAATGCGGACACTGTTGACAACCAGGTGTCTCAGCAGATCCAGTCGCTGATTCAACTCCGGCGTAAGAAAAAGAAAGCCGCCGTGGCGCCGCGGCTGGTTGGATGGGGGTGCTGAACTGACGCTACCGGTTTTGTTCTCTTCCGTATTCATCCAGGGTGTTGATCAATGCTGCCTGGTCGAAATCCTGAGTGACCAGTGAGTTCCCGATTCCTTTGAGTAAGACCAGTCGAACCCGATCTTCAAGCACTTTCTTGTCCACAGACATCAGCTCCAGAAAACGCTCCCGTCCGAGACTCCGAGGTGGATCGACAGGCAGCCCCGCCCTCTCTATCAGTGCCCGGATCCGTACCTGCTCGTCCCCGCCGATCCAGCCCAGGCGCCGGGACAGGTCAGCGGCCATGCACATACCCGCGGCCACGGCCTCACCATGCAGCCAGTCCCCGTAGCCCAACCCGGTCTCGATCGCGTGTCCGAAGGTATGGCCCAGATTCAGCAGGGCCCGGCTGCCCGCCTCCCGCTCGTCGGCAGCGACCAGGACCGCCTTGTCCCTGCAGGACCGCTCAATGGCCTCGGACAGTGCGGCGAGATCCCGTCCCACCAGCCGGTCAATGGACACCTCCAGCCATTTAAAAAACTCCGCGTCATTTATCAGGCCGTATTTTATGACCTCCGCCAGCCCGGCCGCCAGCTGCCGGTCATCCAGGGTATCGAGGGTCCGGGTGTCAATGATGACACACCTGGGCTGATAGAAGGCCCCGATCATGTTCTTGCCGTCAGCGTGATTGACGCCGGTCTTGCCTCCCACCGAGGAATCCACCTGTGCCAGCAGCGTGGTGGGAACCTGGACGAAGTGCACCCCACGCTGGTAACAGGCCGCCGCAAAGCCAGTCATGTCGCCGACCACACCGCCGCCCAGCGCCACCAGGCAGCACTGTCTGTTGAATCGCCGCTTCAGCAGCTCATCAAAAATCCGGTTCCAGACGGAAAGGGTCTTGTACTGTTCGCCATCGGGGAGCACCACAGATGCGGTCTGAAAGCCCTGCAACGCCCCCAGTACCGCTTCCAGATAAAGGGGGGCAACGGTTTCGTTGGTAACCACCATCACCTGGCGGGCGGGGATGTGGCGCCGGTAGAACTCCGGACGATCCAACAGACCGGAACCGATGTAGATCGGATAGGAGCGATCACCCAGGTCAACCTGCAGGGTGCGCTCTTCAGTTTTCATTGAGTTTTCGGACGATCTCGTTTGCCACGGATGAGGCACTGCGGTTTTCAGTGGTAACCACCAGGTCCGCCGCCTTACGATAGAGCGGATCTCTCTCCTCCATCAGTTGCCTGAGCTTGCCAAGAGGGTCCTTCGTCTGCAACAGCGGGCGACGCTTGTCTCTGAGGGTTCGCTGGTGCTGCTGTTCCGGGCTGCAGTAGAGATATACGACCACACCCCTGCTGGAGAGATTGCGCAGATTGTCCGCATCCAGCACCGAACCGCCGCCGGTGGCCAGCACCTGTCCCTCACGCTGAGTGAGTTCGTCCAGCACCGCTTTCTCGCGCTTGCGAAACCCCTCTTCCCCCTCGAAATCGAAGATGGTTGCGATGTCCACGCCGGTGCGGCGCTGAATCTCGTGATCCGTATCGTCGAAATCCAGCCTTAAGAGAGACGCAACCTGCCTGCCGATCGTGCTCTTCCCGGCGCCCATGGGTCCCACCAGGAAGACGTTATTAACACGATTCATCACCACCGGGTCATCTTAGGCTCAGGGTCTCTTTCAGGATCTTGGGCGTAACGAAGAACAGCAGTTCCCTGTTGACATCCCTTTCGGCGGTGGATCTGAAAAAGAACCCAAGCACCGGGAGGTCGCCAAAGAAGGGTACCTTATCGATGTCCTTGGAGGTCTCCTTCTCGAACACGCCGCCGAGCACGACCGTCTCCCCATTGTC
>JAHEHQ010000370.1 GCA_024644505.1 Gammaproteobacteria bacterium | reverse complement strand
GTACACCCTGTCCAAACGAGGTGTGCAACAGGACCATTGCGGGGGTAGGACCCGAAGAACCGGACTTCGGCCGCCGCAGCCAACCGAAGATCCGGCGTTTGGGCGTGGCTTCGCCGGCCAGCAGTTCATCGACGAAAACCGGATCCGCGCTGTCGAGGATGACACGTTCGCCGCCGACCTTGCTGGCGCATCCGCCCAGGGCGGACACGAGGCAGCAGGCGAAAAGCAGAGCCCGGCTCCATGGAAGTTGCGTCGGCCGCATCCGAACAGGTCCTGGTGAAACTAACCGACCTCCACGAGGCTGGGGGTGTAATCCTCCGGCGGCTGGTAGCCCAGCAACATAATGCAGGTGGCGGCGAGATTGGCGATACCGGCCGACTGAACCTGCGCCAGCCTGGCGTTCGCCGTCCCTGAAGGATCATAGATGATGGCGGGAACAGGGTTGAGCGAGTGCGCCGTCTTGGGTTTGTACTTACCCTCGTCGTCGAGCTTGAGTTTCCCGGTCTTCTTATCAATCTCACACATGTCGTCCGAATTGCCGTGATCGGCCGAGCAGACCATGATGCCCCCGGCCTTTTTGACCGCCTCCATGAGCCTGCCCACCCCTTCATCAACGGCTTCTACCGCCACCTTTACCGCGTCGAAGACCCCCGTGTGGCCAACCATGTCCCCGTTGGGATAGTTCAGGCGAATAAACCGGTACTCGCCGTTTTCGATGGCGCTGATGACGGCATTGGTGATCTCGTCCGCCTTCATACGGGGGGCGTCCTCGAACGGACAGACGTCCGACGGGATTTCCTGCCAGGTCTCGGTTTCGAACTTCCCGGAGTTGTTGCCGTTGAAGAAGTAGGTGACATGGCCGAATTTCTGGGTTTCGGAGATGGCAAACTGGGTGACGCCGGCGTTGGAGAGGTATTCACTCATAGTTCGGTCGATCTGCGGTGGGGACACCAGGTATTTTTCCGGTACGCACAGGTCGCCGTCATACTGCATCATGCCCGCATAGAGCACGTCCGGTTTGGCACCCCGATCGAATTCGGTCAGTTCATCGGCTTCGAAGGCCTTGGTGATCTCCAGTGAACGGTCGCCGCGAAAGTTGAAGAAGATTACGCTGTCACCGTCCCGGACAGGGCCCACGGGGCTGCCGTCGCGCTCGATTACGAAAGCGGGCAGATCCTGGTCCAGGATCCCGGGTGATTCCTTCCGAAAGGTTTCGATGGCTTCCCGCATGGTGGGAAAGCGGCGGCCTTCGCCCTTTACATGGGTTTTCCAGCCACGTTCCACCATGCTCCAATCCGCGTTATAGCGGTCCATGGTGATATTCATGCGGCCCCCGCCCGATGCCACGCAAAAATCCACCGAACCGTCCGCATTGATGCCGTCCAAAAATTCCTCGAACTGTTCGACGTAGGTGAGTGCCGACGTGGGCGGTACATCGCGGCCGTCTATCAACGGATGTATCCGAGCCTTTTTCACACCTTCGGCTTTCGCCCTGGACAACATGGCCTCCAGGTGGCTGATGTGGGAATGTACGTTTCCGTCTGAAAACAGACCGATGAAATGCAGGGAAGACTGGTTGGCGATTACGTTGGCCACCAGTTCCTTCCAGATCTCGTCTTCGAACATGGAGCCGGTGGATATCGCATTGTTGACCAGCGCCGCCCCCTGGTCGAAGACGCGCCCGCAGCCGATGGCATTATGACCCACTTCGGAGTTGCCCATATCGCTGTCATCGGGCAGGCCCACCGCTTTACCGTGTGCCTTCACCTCGGTGTAGAGCGCGTGTTCCCGCAGCCAGTCCAGATTGGGGGTGTCGGCAATCCTGACATAGTCGCTGTCCGGGTGTTTGCCGATGCCCACCCCGTCCATCACCACGAGTACCACGGGCCCCTGAGGACCGCTGAAGGCTCCGTTTTTCTGCAATGTTTCCATTTCAATAATACCTCGGAAGACTGTGACAACCTGTCATGAATCTGTAACCCCACGGAGCTGACTGTACGGAGCGGTTTTAGCCGGGGAGGCCTGGATCCATAAAGGCAACTGCTCCGGGGGTGTGGAATACGGATTATCTTACCTTAGCCCATAACATGCCATCGTTTCGGCAACGGCATCATCTATCGGGATCAGCCGCTCCGGTATGGGTGATGGTCCAGTGCTTCGGGCAGAAATCGGCTGTATCGGGGGGGAGGGCGGTGTCCCCGGGTTCGTTTTCCAACAGCCAATCGCCGATGTCCCGCAGCACGATCCCGGCCTGCAGATCCCTCGTCAACATGTGATATCCGTTCGGATACAGGATGACCGTCCACCGCTGTTTCGGCTCACCAGCAAATTCTTCCATGAAGGTACAGGTCGGTCCCTTCGGGATGATCTCGTCCCGTTCCCCGTAAAGGAGCAGGACCCTTGGGATCCCGATATCGGGATTTTCCATGGCGCCATCCATGAGATTGCCGAGACCGTACAACACATCCGCCCGGGTCGCCTTTATCACCTTGGGATCCCTTCCGAGCGCGCGCAGCATCTCGATGTTGTCGCTGGCCATGATATCCAGGCTCTCCCCGGTAAACTTCCGGTCGGGAAAGGTATGGGCGGCAAACCACAACGCGGCACGCTGATAAGCGGGCATGGTGCTCCGGGACCAGACAGCCGGTGCCACGAGTATAAATCCCTGAACCTCCGGGTCCAGGTAGGGCAGTGCGGAGAGCGCCACGGCACCTCCCATGCTTTCTCCGAGTGCGTACAGCGGGCAGTCAGGATACTGCGCGCGGATCAGGCGGGTCATGACGCCGAGATCCTTCGCCATACGTTCACTGCCATGCCAGAAACCGAATCCCTCGGAATCGCCGAAACCCCGTTGATCGTAAGCAATCAGATAGATGCCAAGTCCGGCAAGATAGTCCCCGGTAGTCTTGAAAGCGTTTCTGTAGTCATTCAGGCCGTGGGCCGCGAGCACGACCCTGACACAGGCTCCCTTTTCCTGCCAGCGTGACAGAGGCAACCGGTAGCCGTCGTCCATGATCGCGTAATCGTCGTGCAGAGACGGAGGCGTTTTTTCGCTGCCGCCCGGGTACACATAGGGTTTTGCGCAGGCACAACCTATCAATGCCACGGCAGTCAGAAGCGTGCCGGTCAGGATATTACGCCGCCACTGCATCGGGGACGCCGGACTTTTCTGGTTGTGTACACATCTCACGGCATTTTACACGGATCATTTTATTGTCCGGACCTCTGCGCGTCGTTATTCCGATCAGATCGGGGCATTTGTTTGCCTATATCATTGC
>JAHEHQ010000369.1 GCA_024644505.1 Gammaproteobacteria bacterium | reverse complement strand
GCAAGCTGGATGACGCGGAGTGGGAGGTTATGCGCCAGCATCCCCTCTACGGTTCGGAGATCATCGGCGAGCACGATTCCGAACTCATGCAGATGTCCCGGGAAATTGCCCTCAATCACCACGAAAAATGGGATGGTTCAGGCTACCCCAATGGAAAAAAAGGCGAGGAGATTCCGCTTGCAAGCCGCATTATTGCCCTGGCGGATGTCTTCGATGCGTTGACGACGGCCCGTCCCTACAAGAAGGCCTGGACGGTGGAGGACGCGTTGAAACTGATCGATGAGGAGAGCGGAACCCATTTCGATCCGAATCTGGTGGAACTGATGCACCGCATCCTGCCGGAGATACTGGCGATCAAGGCACAGTACGAAGAAACCGTGGAGTAGGGCCTGTTAACACCATGCGGATATCCATCGACGGAGGCCATTTTTTCGCAGGACAAGGCGCACTGAGTGCAGTGTACCTGCGGTACATCGCCGCTCCTGCGCATCCATGCGCCCGCGGCATACAATACATCCTGTACATAAGCGAAAGTGCAACGCGGTCATGGGGAAAAATGGCCCCGGCCCTTCGGGTTGGCTCTCCGCATGGTGTTAACAGGCCCTAAGGCGGTTCATTGCCCGATCCGGATTCAATCGCCGTTTTCTTTCTGGCATCCGTGGTGCTGGGTATTGCGCCGGGGCCGGACAATATCTTCGTTCTGGCCCAGTCTGCGCTTTACGGTCCCAGGGCGGGCCTGACAGTTACCATCGGCCTTTGCACCGGCCTGCTGGTTCACACGCTTGCTGTGGCCCTGGGAGTGGCTGCGCTGTTTCAGACCTCGGAATGGGCCTTCAATGCCCTGAAAATTGTTGGGGCCGCTTACCTGCTCTACCTGGCGTGGCGGGCTTTCAGCGCGTCCAGGCAAAGTCCCGAGCTCGGCGGTTACGGCTCCATTGGATCATGGCAGTTATATCGTCGCGGGATCATCATGAACGTGACCAACCCCAAGGTCGCCATCTTTTTTCTGGCCTTCCTGCCCCAGTTCACGGATCCGTCACGGGGAGCACTTTCGATTCAGATGGTACTGTTGGGGTTAGTGTTTATTCTTGCCACCATTCTTGTGTTTGGTTCGGTAAGTCTCCTCGCCGGTACTTTGGGAGGATGGCTTACCCGCTCCCCCAGCGCACAACGGATACTGAATGGAGTGACCGGCGTGGTTTTCGCCGGATTGGCGATAAGATTGTTGATTGGCGGGGCTTGACGCCGAATGTATTAACCGCCAAGACGCCAGGGACGCCAGGAAGTTTCATTAATAAAACACCTTGGCGTCATGGCGTCTCGGCGGTTGCATTTACGACATCGAACTCACAGGTTTCTGACCGCTATCAGCTAACCGTCAACTGCTGACCGCTGAAGCCTGCTCTAGGAGGCGGACTGGCGCTCCTTCCACTTGGCGGCCTCTTCCTCCCAGCCGTCGGAGCGGAAATAGGGGTTCATGCGGGGCTGGGAGATCATGTTCGGGTCGATCTCCAGGCCCACTCCCTCGAGGAAATTGGTCAGGCCGATGCGCTCGATCATCTCACCGGTACGCTCGTGCTCCAGGGCGTTCTCGGCAAAGAAGTCCAGGATCTCGGTCGCCAGTTCCTCCAGCCACTCGTAGTCCTCGTCGGTCTCCAGCTTGTGAAACGGCACGATCACCGTACCCATCAGGTCACCGATCTTGAGGGTGCGCTTACCGCCGCAAAGCAGCGTGATGCCCTTGTCATCACCCGGCGACAGCGCCTTGGTCATGACGTTGATGCAGTGCATGCAGCGCACGCAGTTCTTGTTGTCCACATCCAGGGTGTCGTCGTCGTTGAGCGACAGCGCCTGGGTCGGGCAGCGGGTGATGACGTTGTCGATCACATACTTGCGGCCCTTGTCGGCAACGAATGCCTTCACTTCGGACTGGTCCACCTTCATGTCGTCGCGCCAGGTGCCGATGGTGGCCAGGTCCGCGCGCTGCACCGAGTTCATGCAGTCGTTGGGGCAGCCCGACACCTTGTACTTGAACTTGTACGGCAGCGCCGGACGGTGCATGTCGTCCAGGGCATTGTTCACCAGCATGCGCATGGTGCGCCCCTCGTCGATGCAGGACTGCTCGCAACGTGCCGCGCCGACACAGGACATGCCGGTGCGCACCGCGGGACCGGCGCCGCCCAGATCGAAGCCCATCTCGTTGATCTCATCAAAGGCCGGCTGCACATTGGCCGTGGAACAGCCCTGGAACATGATGTCGCCGGACTGGCCGTGGAAGGCGATCAGGCCGGAGCCGTACTTCTCCCAGACGTCGCAGAATTTGCGCAGGGTGTCGGTATCGTAGTGCATTCCGGGAGGCGGCATGACACGCAGGGTGTGGAATTCCGCAGCCTCGGGGAACAGGGGCTTGCCGTCTTCGCCCTTGAGTTCGGTGAAGCGGGGAATGATGCCGCCGCCGTAGCCGATGACACCCACGGTGCCGCCCTTCCAGTAGCCCTTGCGGGTCTCGTAGGAGGTCTCCAACTGGCCCATCAGGTCGACCATGATGTCGTTGTCCTTGGCCAGGCGCTTCAGGCCGGTCACAAAACTCGGCCAGGGTCCGCTTTCCAGCTGATCCAGCATGGGGGTGTCGTGCATGGGTTTTGCCATCAGTTTTTCTCCATATGAAAGATCCAGATAATCATCGGGAATTCTGTGGGGCGACTGCGCCGATCATAGTGCGTAAAAAATACTCGAAACTTACAGGTTCCCCGGACTCGATAAAATTAATTTTTGGGCGGACTGTGCCAGCCTAATTTTCACGGATAAGGCCTGCATTTTAGGATTTCCTTATGCAGCACAATACCCCGCTAATGGGGGGTATAACTCCCAAAAAACCTATCCATAAAGGGATATATAAAAAAATGATAATATATGAAACTTTCTCTCCATATAAAATTTTTATCGCTATTTTTCATAGAGATATCAGGAATTGGATCATTCATGATATAGAATTATCCAGAAGGGTAAATGATGCATCGCAATAACCGGCGCAATGATGGGCACTTGCAAATCATCCGGCTTTTGGGGTTCAATATAATTACTTAGTAATTTACTCAGGTTTTGAGTCCCGCGCCGCGGACAAACCGGTTCCGATGGAAAGCCAGAACAGTATCCGTTCGAAAGGAGAGGGAAATATGCTCCATGTCAGTGAAGTCTTGATGCAGAACCCGGATGTGGATTCATTTGAACAATTGGTGCAGGTAATCCGGGAACGCTCCAAAACGGAGATGTTCTTCC
>JAHEHQ010000368.1 GCA_024644505.1 Gammaproteobacteria bacterium | reverse complement strand
TGGTACTTCACGCCGTACTACGCGATGCTGCGGGCCATCCCTCCGATGCTCAACTCGCAGTTCCCCGGGGTGGTTGTGATGTTTGGCGCGATCATCGTGTTCTTCTTCCTGCCCTGGCTGGATCGCAGCCCGGTCAAGTCGATCCGTTACAAAGGCCTGATCTTCAAGGTTGCAGTTGCGATCTTTGTGGTGACCTTTGTCATGCTCGCCTGGCTGGGTATGCAGGCATCGACGCCGGCCAAGACGCTGTTGGCGCAGATTTTCACCGCTTTGTATTTCGCATTCTTCCTGTTGATGCCCTGGTACAGCAGGATGGACAAGACCAAGCCGGTGCCGGAGAGGGTGACCAAATGAAGAAGCTGATCGCTGTTATTACATTGGCTTTGATGCCGCTCACCGGTATGTCGGCCGGTGGCGGCGGTGTCCAACTGCAGAAGGCGAATATCGATCTCAGTAACGAGGCCGCCATCCAGCGTGGCGCCAAGCTGTTCGTCAACTACTGCATGGGCTGCCATTCGGCCCAGTACGTGCGTTACAAGCTGTTCACCAAGGTCGGTCTGACCGAGGACGACATCAAGGACAACCTGATATTTGCCGACGCCAAGGTTGGCGACCTGATGAAGATTGCCATGCCCGAAGCCGAAGCCGGCAGCTGGTTTGGCGCTCCGGCCCCCGATCTCACCCTGACGGCACGTATCCGGCATGGTGGCCCCGACTGGATCTACAGCTACCTCAAAGGTTTCTACGTAGATCCGTCACGCCCCATGGGTGTGAACAACACGGTTTTCCCCAATGTGGGTATGCCGCATGTTTTGTGGGATATGCAGGGTATCCAGAACCCGGTCTACAGGTATGAGGTTCATCATGACGGCCACACGGTTGCCGAATTCGATACCGAAGCGGCAGCCGATGCCTATGTGAAGGAGCAGGGCGAGGGCTTCCGCCTCGAGCGGGTGGTTGACCGCCTGGAGCTGTCACAGCCGGGCAGCCTGACTGCGGCCGAGTACGACCAGGTGTCACGGGATCTTGCAACCTTCCTCACCTATATCTCAGAGCCGATGAAGCTGGAGCGTCAGAGCATGGGAGTCTGGGTAATCCTGTTCCTGCTCGTGTTTACCGTGCTGGCCTATCTGATGAAGAAAGAGTGGTGGAAGGACATCCACTGATCAGCAGGATTCGCCGCTGAAAATGGAGAGGCGCATAGTCTGGTATACTATGCGCCTTTCTTATTTGTGGCCGTTTGATTTCGGGCCGAAATCCAGCTGGAGAGATTATTGATGACCGCCGTCGCCACCCGCCGATCTGTGATGACCCTGTTTTCCGATCCCCAGAGTCTGCACAGTCACCGGGTTCGCATGGTCCTGGCCGAAAAAAATGTCACCTGCGACATTGTCGACGTCGATCCTCTGCACCTCCCGGAAGACGTGATGGACCTGAATCCCTACGGAACGGTCCCGACCCTGGTCGACCGGGACCTCGCGCTGTATGACTCCCGGATCATCTGCGAATATCTCGACGAGCGTTTCCCGCACCCCCCGCTGTTGCCGGTCGACCCGGTATCACGTGCCAGTTCACGCCTGTACATGTACAGGGTGGAAAACGACTGGTACGGCCTGGTGGGACAGATTCTCGCTGGCGGCAAAGCGGCCACCAAGGCGCGTAAGGAACTGCGTGAGGGCCTGACCGCAGCAGCACCCATCCTGGCGCACGGGCCGTATTTCATGAGTGAAGAGTTCACGCTTGTCGACGCGAGCATTGCTCCGCTGTTGTGGCGCCTGCCTGCACTGGGTGTCGAGATCACCGGGCCGGCGGCAAAGCAGCTCAACACCTATGCGGGCAACCTGTTTACGCGTAACGGTTTTATCGCCAGCCTGACCGAAGAAGAACGCGAGATGCGTCGATAGTCTTTCGGCATCATCCAGGCCAACTGCCAGACTGCGCGCCATGACCTCCAATCGTCCCTACCTGATTCGTGCCCTTTACGAATGGCTGGTCGACAATGATCTGACCCCTTACCTGCTGGTGGATGCAAACCGTGACTCGGTGCACGTGCCCACCCGCTATGTGGAAGAGGGGCGGATCGTTCTCAATGTCAGCCCCAGTGCCGTCAGGGACCTCTCACTTGGCAATGATCTGGTTGCATTCGAGGCCAGGTTCGGCGGTTCAGCGTTTGCCATTTCCCTGCCTCCCGATGCCGTGCTTGGGGTGTATGCGCGCGAGAACGGCAAGGGGATGCTGTTCCCAGACGAGGGGGGTCAAGGGGAACCGGAGCCACCCCAGCCGGATCAACCGACACCGCCACCCGGCGGCCGGCCGTCTCTCAAGGTGGTCAAATAGAACCCTGCAGTTTGCACCAGTATCCCGGATGATCGCCCGGTGCGACAGGCAGGTTAACAGCCTGTCAACGGTCCCTGCGTTTGAACGGCACGACCTTGCCGTCGTCTTTCTCAGTGGGCTCGTGTCGGGGCTCAATTACATCCCCGTCCGGGTCTGGCAGGCCGTCATCGATGGTCTCGAGTCGGGTCCCGAGCATGAGTATGTAGCCGGTGCGCCGGCCCACGCCCTCGAGACTGAAGTCGAAACGGAACATTCGACGGATTCGCAGACCGGAGGCGGTCCAGCGGATGCCGACACGTACCAGTGCGACCGTCCCGTCCAGAAACTGCATGTTGCGGTTCCCGCAGTAGCGCTGTACCAGGTTTGTCGCAAACTCCCGCGCGCGAGCGCCGTCGAGCCAGAGCATCAAGACGGCGCCGGCGAGCAGCAGTAAAAGGAGATTGCTCACTTTCGGTTGTCCCGTTTGCGGTTGTATGCGGCATTTGCCTGCGCGGGTTGATACGGACGATCGAGATGCATCGCGAAGGGGACCCGTGGACCAAGGTCGCTCATTGTTGCACGATCCGCGTGTATCGGGTGGAGGCGTCTGCCGACGGACCCTTGGAGATATCAGGCGGCATCCACAGACCACGCCGATTCGTAAGCGTTGTAAGCCGTACCCCAGGTAAAACCCGTGGCAACCCGGCGTTTCATCAACTTCACCTGACGTTTGGTGTCGGTGGGGTTGAACAGCGCCTCATCGATCGCCGCAGCCAGGGCTGCGGGGTTGTCGGGCTCGGCCAGGTAGGGGTAGTAACCACCCAAGACCTCCGGGATCCCGCCGGTGCGTGTGGCAACGATCGGCGTGCCGAGGTAACCGGCTTCCAGCAGCGGTATTCCGAAAGCTTCTTCCCGAGATGGCTGGACCAACAGGCGCGCATGCCGGATAGCGCTGAGTGTCTG
>JAHEHQ010000367.1 GCA_024644505.1 Gammaproteobacteria bacterium | reverse complement strand
CAGGCAAAGTCCCCGTGCCGGCTGTCGCGTGTCCGCTCGATGATGGGCTGTGGCATCTGGTCCTGCGGGATCACGCCTTCCTCGGCCATGCTTTCCAGGGCCCGGGAAACCAACTGTTTGATTTGGTGCTTCATGGTATGGCTGGACAGGAATTCAAACGACGTAGCATATCAGAATTGAACTCCTGGAATCCAAAGCCTGGTGCACTTCGTCACCAATCCGTCAGCGGGATCTACAGCATCTCCTGGGGATCAACGTCCACCGACCAGCGCACCCGTCTGGAGGATTTCAGTCTGCGCAACTCCGGCAACCAGCGGGCCAGCAGCGCCTGAATACCGGGGCGGCTCTCGCCCTGAACCAGCAGGTGGGCGCGAAACCGGCCGGCACGCCGCTCCATGGGCGCGGGCACGGGTCCCCAGATCTCCACACCCGGCCCCATGACCGCCCGGGCCAACCCTGCCCCCTCCTCCAGGAAAGATACCGGGTCCTCGATCCGATGGGCCTCCGCCCTGATCAGCACCTGATGACTGTAGGGGGGCAGGCCAGCCTCCCGTCTTTCAACCAGGGACTCACGGGCAAAAGCGGAGTAGCCGTTCTTAAGGAGCGTCTGCAGCAGCGGGTGGTCAGGGTGGCGCGTCTGGATAACCACCCGCCCGGGCTTTTCCGCCCGCCCCGCCCTGCCGGCGACCTGGATGATCTGTTGAGCCATTCTCTCGGCCGCACGGTAGTCCGCGCCGTACAACCCCTGATCCACATCCAGGATGCCCACCAGGGTGACACCGGGGAAATGATGCCCCTTGGACAGCATCTGGGTTCCCAGCAGTAAGGAATACCTGCCCTTACGAATATCCGAAAGCAGCTGTTCCAGACTGCCTTTGCGACGTGTCGAGTCCCGGTCTATACGCACGATGCCGGTTTCGGGAAAACGTTTCTGCAGCGATTCCTGGAGCCGTTCGGTGCCCTGGCCGAGGGGTTTCAGCGACCCCTGGCCGCAGTCCGGACATTTGCTGTCCAGGGGCCGCTGGGATCCGCAGTGGTGGCACCAGAGCAGCCGGCTGGAGAGGTGCAGTGTCATCCTTGCATCACAACGCCTGCACTGCGCGACCCAGCCGCAGTCGAAACAGGTGAGCAAGGGTGCGTAACCCCGGCGGTTGAGGAAGATCAGAACCTGGTTTCCTGCTGCCAGCTGCTCTTCGGTCATACGCATCAGCGTCGGTGACACTCCCGCCTCCAGGCGCACCGATCTGATATCGAGCAGACCCAGTGTCGGGATCACCGCACTGCCCGCCCGTTGCGGAAGCCGCAGATGCCGGTATCTTGCCTCCAGGGCATTCCTGAGGCTTTCCAATGAGGGGGTGGCGGAGCCCAGTACCACGGGGCAGCCGCAGCGCTGGGCCCTGACCACTGCCAGATCCCGCGCGGAATATCGGAATCCTTCCTGTTGTTTCAGGGAGAGATCGTGTTCCTCATCCACGATAACCAGGCCAAGATCCGGAAGCGGCGAAAAGACGGCCGAGCGGGTCCCCAGCACCACGCCTGCCTCTCCACTGCGCGCACTTTGCCAGGCGAGTTCGCGCCCTTTCTCCGACAGGGAAGAGTGGAGCAGCGCCACGGGCGCCCCGCCCAGGCGTCGCTTGAAACGCTCCATGAGTTGCGGGGTAAGACCGATCTCCGGGACCAGTACCAGCACCTGCCGTCCCCGGGCCAGCACCCGGTTGACAAGGTGCAGATAGACCTCCGTCTTGCCGCTGCCGGTGACACCCTCCATCAAAAAGACGCCGAACTGCTCCAAGCGGTCAGTCACTGCGGCGACGGCGCGGGCCTGATGCTCGTTCAATTCCAGAGGTGCCGACCGGGTGGACTGAGGGGCACTGTTCGATTCGCCCTGCAGCTCACAGGTCTCCAGCCAACCCTTTTTTTCCAGGGTCCGGACCACTTGCCGGCATTCCCCGACACGGAGAAAAACCTCGTCCCTGGACAACCCGCCGGGGGACTTTCCCAGCAGTCCGAGCAATTGGACCTGCCTGGGCGCCCGTTTCAGGGAATCCGGATCCACCCGTCGCCCCGATGACGTCAACCGCCAACCGGCATGGGCGGTGCGCGCCTGTGGCAGGCAACGCCTGAGCCTTACCGGCAGGGCGCCTGCGACCACCTCACCAATGGGATGCTGGTAATAATCTGCCGCCCAGCGCAGCAGTTCCAGATCTCCCGGCTGCATCAGCGGCCCGGACTCGAGCAGTTCGATCGCTTTTTTGAGTTTATCGACATCCTGTTCCGATCCCTTCCGCAACGCCAGAATCAGGCCGCAGCGTTCGGTATTGCCGAAGGGCACGCGTACCCGAGCACCCACACACAGCATCTCCGGATCGCACCCGACCGGGGGAAGATAGTCGAAAAGAGAGAACAGTGGCGCCGGAACCGCCACTTGCAATATAACCGAACGGGGCATCACCCCACTCTACCCCAATTAGGTCGCATCCTTAAGGACAACACTGATCTATACACCCTAAGTTCCTACCCCATAGGAAGAAATCCATTATTCACACACCCTGTGGATAACTCTGTGGATGAAACATCCCCAGCATCCGAAAAAGCTGAGGAATTCTATTCCCCTGCTGACTGGCAAAAATCTGTCGGGCTATTAATATTAAGAGCAATATCAGAAACCTATCATATTATCTCAATGACTTGAGGGGGTTCCCAGACTGCAATACCGGAATCATAGCCGGGTTTTCGCGTCTCTTGTGAATAACGGGCTGTCAGGAACATGGGATACTGCTCATGTCAACAACTTTTTTCATGCTGATGACCAAAAATTCCCGTAAAGCCCTGAGATCAAGACGGCTTTGCAGCTCTCCCCCGCCTGTGTAACATCACCTGATCATGACGGACTGGAAAGCGATCTCCGAGCACATCGGGCTCTCCTCGGGAGAGCCCTTCAATCCAGAGGCCTGCCGAAGCGTTGGCGGAGGCTGCATCAATGTCAGCATGCTTCTGATCGACGGCGTCAGAACCTACTTCGTGAAGCTCAATCGGTCCTCTCTGATGGAGATGTTCGAGGCCGAATCCCAGGGACTGGAAGCCATGGCATCTACAGCCGCCATCCGGGTGCCTGATCCCCTCTGCCTGGGCACGACCGAAGACCAGGCCTACCTGGTCCTGGAATACATCGAAATGACCGGATCGCCAGACCCCGCGCTGGCGGGTCGGCAACTCGCCGCCATGCACCGAACCCCGGCAGACCGTTTTGGCTGGAGCCGGGACAACACCATCGGCTCAA
>JAHEHQ010000062.1 GCA_024644505.1 Gammaproteobacteria bacterium | reverse complement strand
CACCTGGCTGCCCGATGCCCACGTGGAGGCGCCTACCGGTGGTTCGGTGATCCTGGCCGCCATCATGCTGAAGATCGGCGGTTACGGATTCCTGCGCTTCAGTCTTCCGATTACCCCGGATGCCAGTAACTATTTGGACTGGCTGATCATCACCATGTCCCTGATCGCGGTGGTCTACATCGGTTTCGTGGCCCTGGTGCAGCAGGACATGAAGAAGCTCATCGCCTATTCATCGATCGCCCACATGGGCTTCGTCACCCTGGGCTTTTTTATCGTCTTCATGATTGCGGCCAATCCCGATGCCGGCAGCGGGGCGATGCTGGGCATGGAAGGCGGCATGGTACAGATGGTGTCCCACGGGTTTATCTCTGCGGCCCTGTTCCTGTGCGTTGGGGTGCTCTACGACAGGGTGCACAGCAGGAATATTTCGGATTACGGCGGCGTGGTGAACACCATGCCCATCTTCGGGGCCTTCATGGTTTTTTTCGCCATGGCCAACGCCGGCCTGCCGGGGACGTCCGGTTTCGTCGGTGAGTTCATGGTGATCCTGGCCAGCTTCAGGGCCGATTTCTGGTTCGCGGTGCTGGCGGCGACCACGCTGATACTGGGCGCGGCCTATACCCTGTGGATGGTCAAGCGGGTGGTCTTCGGGGAGGTTGCCAACGACAACGTGGCGGCACTCAAGGATATAGACAATCGGGAGTTCCTGGTGCTCGGCAGCCTCGCGGTGGCAGTCCTGGTTCTCGGCCTCTGGCCTGCGCCGCTGGTGGAGGTGATGGATGTCTCCATCACGAACCTGTTGAAGCATATCGCCGTTTCAAAACTCTGATTCGGCCTGCAAGAGATAAGCACAGATGCAATTTGACATGCCCAGTCTGATTCCGGTCCTGCCGGAGGTGTTCATCCTTACCATGGCCTGTGTGGTTCTGGTGGTGGATCTGTTTCTCGAGCAGGAACAAAGGATCATCTCCTACGGCCTGACCCAGATCAGCCTGCTGCTGGCGGCGATGCTGACACTCCTGACCGCGACGGGCGAAGTGCAGATTGTGTTCGATGGCAGCGTGATCCGGGATCCGATGAGCGATGTGCTGAAAGTCGCGGTCTGTCTGATCAGCGCCGGTGCCTTCCTCTATGCCAAGGACTATCTGAAGAACAGGAGCCTGTTCAAGGGTGAGTTCTACGTGCTGGGCCTGTTCGCCGTGCTCGGTATGATGGTGATGATATCCGCCAACAGCTTTCTCACTGTCTATCTGGGGCTGGAACTGCTGGCGCTCTGCCTGTACGCCCTGGTGGCCTTCGACAACAAGTCCGGCCTTGGATCCGAGGCGGCCATGAAGTATTTCGTACTGGGCGCCCTGGCATCCGGTTTGTTGCTGTACGGCATCTCCATGATCTACGGCGCGACGGGCTCCATCGAGTTTCAGGCCGTGGCAGAGGCGCTCACCAAGACCGGCATGAACGACACCGTTCTGGTCTTCGGCCTGGTGTTCGTGGTTATCGGTCTGGCGTTCAAGTTTGGTGCCGTCCCATTCCATATGTGGGTGCCGGATGTCTATCACGGCGCACCGACCGCGGTGGTGCTGTTCCTGGGCAGTACGCCCAAGATTGCGGCCTTTGCCCTGGCGATGCGTCTGCTGGTGGACGGTCTGGGTGATCTGCACGCGGACTGGCAGGGCATGCTGGCGATCCTGGCAGTGCTCTCCATGGGCGTGGGCAACGTCATCGCCATTGCCCAGACCAACATCAAACGCATGCTGGCCTATTCGACCATCTCCCATGTGGGCTTCATCCTGATGGGTATCCTGGCGGGCACCAGCAAGGGTTATACCGCGGCCATGTTCTACAGCATCGTCTACGCGATGATGGCAGTGGGTGCCTTCGGCATTATCGTGCTGCTCAGCAGAAAGGGATTCGAAGCCGAGGAACTGTCCGACTACAAGGGCCTGAATGATCGCAGCCCCTGGTTTGCCGCCATGATGCTGCTGCTGATGTTCTCCATGGCCGGTGTACCCCCGACGGTCGGATTCTTCGCCAAGATGTTCGTCCTCGATGCGGTCGTCAGCGTCAACATGGTCTGGCTCGCCATCGTCGGCGTGGCCTTCTCCATCATCGGCGCCTACTACTATCTGCGCATCATAAAACTGATGTACTTCGACAAACCGGAAGACGAGGCCCCGTTGGAAGCCGGTGTCGATACCCGGATCGCCCTCACGGTAAACGGCCTTGCCATGCTGGTGCTGGGGATGTTCCCGGGCGGCCTGTTGTCGATCTGCGCCGCGGCCATAGGCTGATTTCCGCTCATCGCCCTGCAGCCTGCTGCTTAGACGACTGCATGGATGCGCCCGAAGGAAGTGCCCTTGGGGTGCAGGAGGTGGTAGAGCAACGCAGGAGCAATTGCCGAGCGAAGCGAAACGCGGGGAAACGGTTTCGCTTCTTTAACCCGTGTTTCGCAAGCTCAACACAGGCTACCGGCTGCGCTATCAGCCCACGGAACCTGGTGTGTGAGGCAAACCACATCAATCACGGAAATATCCAACCAAACAGGCTTGCCAAATCGCTCCGATATGCGTACTATCTGCGCCTCGACTGCGGGGTGGAGCAGTCTGGCAGCTCGTCGGGCTCATAACCCGAAGGTCGGAGGTTCAAATCCTTCCCCCGCTACCAAATGCCAGTACAAGGAAGTCCAATGAAGTAGATAAGCCCGTGTAACAGCGGGCTTTTTCTTTGCCTGAGTATTTAGTGGTGCCCAACGATATCCGCAGACAGCTTCCGTCGTTTGGTGGTGGTTTTGACGCCAGGCACGGAACCAATAAAAAGTCGGTTCATCATAACCACCGTCGCCATCGAGGTTGAACCGGCTCGTCAGAGAGGCGGTCTCTGGTCTCTTCCGGGTCCTCATCCAGCGCGGTGCGCAACACCGTTGCATCTCCGTCTGCCGACCCATGAGGTAAAAGGTTGCGTGTCAGTCATCCGGATAGCTGGTTCCTTCAGAGAACTTGCGGATATTTTGCGTTACCATGATTCCGGTCCATCCACATGGTGATGGTCGTGGACTGACTTCGACAAATATAGGTGGATCGTCTTTCTTCGTATAGGTTGCCCGAATCCATGTGATGCCCCGAAATGCTGATGACCTGGAGTTGATCGGTTTCCATGAATTTACAGAAAGCTGAGCAGGCGATTGTCAACGGTGTGTATGCCGCGGTGGCCTGGCTGATCCTGGATATCGGGCTTTTGTTCCAGCAGCATGGGAAAGCTATGTTTTCCGTCATTGCCGGTCGTCCGGAGATGGCAGCCGGGGCAATCCTCGTGGTGGTCTGCATAGTGGGTCTGATGAATAAATCCCGCCTGGCGGCCATTGTGCTTTTTCTGCTTTTCGTCGTGCCCATGGTATTGCGTCTTGCCCAGGGCAGGTTTCCCTCCACAATGTTTTTAATCTTTTCCCTGGTTCTGCTCTATTTTTTCCTGACCGCGGTATTGGGCACCTTCAGTTACCATAGCTTGAAAGCATCGAACCCGGACAAGAATGCGGGAGAGTGACGTTAAACCGGTGGAAGATCGGATGAAACGGGGAGGCAGAGCCTGAAGTTCATATTTCCGACTGCCATATCACCAGGTTCAACCTGAGTATGTTCCCGGGCCGTTCTGGTCTCTGCTGAGCCGGGTGCCGATTTCGGCTTTATCCTGCAATAGCAGTTCCACCTGATTCATGTGTCTGCAACATATTGATGGATGCTGCACCGGCGGTTCGGTATTTTCATGCGCTTGCATAAAAACTCGTACACCACCGGATTGTAACGAGAATATAAATCCCAAGTCGTATTTTATCTGATTCAGGCGTAGCCCCAAAGAAAAAGGCCCAGATAGAAAACTATCTAAGCCCTTGTTTTGTTTGGCTCCCCGGGACGGGCTCGAACCGCCGACCTAGTGATTAACAGTCACCCGCTCTACCGACTGAGCTACCGAGGATCAAGTCAAGCCGGGTATAGTAATCACCCTGGATTAGCGGGTCAAGGGCGGTTTCAGATAATATTGGTTGATCTAACCACAGCGCAATGCTCCTCCATCGGGTCGGGTGTCTGAAAGGCGTGGGCGGCCCGTGTTGGAAACAACGATGGCCCGGGGACTCGCATACCGGGTGGTATCGCAAACCGTGATAGTGGCGGTCGAACCCGGCGACATACCGCTCGGCTGGTAAACCAGTTTTTTTCTGCCCGTGGATGTGAGAATCCTGATGCGCCGACCATCGGGCCGGTGGAAGCGCAGCAACTGATCTTTTTCATCGGGCTTCCTGTTTTCGTTCACATCGGCATAGACGATGAAACCTTGCTGCCACTCGAATCCGTCGAGGCAGGTCTTGCCATCGGTGCTGGGACAGAGAACGACCTGGATGCCCCGCTTGATCGCCTCACTTCGGGCCAGGTGCAGGTGTGCAGCCATGGAATTGACCGCAGTGGTGACGCTGCCGGCCGTCAGGCTTCTGTAGCCGGGTACGGCAACAGAGAGCACTGTGATGGTCACCGCCAGGGTGATGATCAATTCGATGAGAGTAAAGGCATTCGGGCGCCCGGGGCACCCGGCAGGTTGGACATCCATATCCGCACTCCTTTGCGTTGTTTTTGACGGCCATCCTCACACCGCCCTGTCTGGTAATCAATTGGGTGGTGCCCGATCCTTCAGGCACCACCGCAGGTTCGCTAGCCGGCGAGCACTTTTTCCAGTCTGTCCAGAGCTTTTACCAGGTTGTCCATACTGGTGGCAATGGAGAGACGCACATGCCCGTGAAGGCCGAATGCGGTACCCGGAACCAGAGCGACGCCCGCATGTTCGATCAAATACTCTGCCAGTTCGAGGTCGTTGCTGACACCATCGATCCCTTTCAGCGCGTCCTCGATGTTGGGAAAGCAGTAAAAGGTCCCGTCGGTCTTCAGGCAGTCCACTCCAGGCATGCCGTTGAGTCGCTCGACCACGTAATCGTGCCGCTCCTTGAATGCCACCATCATTTCGTCAATGCAGTCCTGGGGGCCTTCCAGCGCCGCCTGGGCCGCCACCTGGGAAATGGATGTCGGATTGGAGGTGCTCTGGGACTGGATTTTTTTCATCGCTTTGATGATGTCGGCGGGACCGCCGGCATAGCCGATGCGCCAGCCCGTCATGGAGTAGGCCTTTGAAACCCCGTTGAGTACCAGACAGCGATTGGCCAGCTCGGGACAGGCATTCAGGATGTTGACGAAAGGCTCAATGGCCCAGCGAATATGTTCATACATGTCGTCGGTGGCCACCAATACCCTGGGATTTTCCATCAGGACGTTGCCCAAAGCCTCGAGTTCTTCTCGACTGTAGGCCATCCCGGTAGGATTGGACGGGCTGTTGATCACCACCAGGCGTGTCTTTTTGGTGATCGCCGCCTGGAGCTGGCTGGGGGTTATCTTGAAACTCTGGCTCGCTCGCGCATTGACATAGACAGGGGCACCACCCGCCAGCAGGACCATATCCGGGTAGGAAACCCAGTAGGGCGCGGGTATGACGACCTCATCACCCGGGTCAAGAACCGCCTGGGCCAGATTGTAAAAACTCTGTTTGCCGCCGCAGGAGACCAGAATCTCTTCAAGCTTGTAGTCAAACCCGTTGTCACGCTTGAATTTTTCGATGATGGCCTGCTTCAGGCCCGGCGTGCCGTCCACCGGCGTGTATTTTGTGAAGCCATCCTTTATCGCCTGAATAGCGGCCTGCTTTATGTGTTTCGGCGTGTCGAAGTCCGGCTCGCCGGCACCCAGACCGATCACATCCCTGCCGGCTGCCCTCATGGCGGCGGCGCGGGCTGTAATGGCCAGGGTGGGGGAGGGTTTGACCGATTGCACGCGGGCGGAAAGCTTGATGGCCATGAGATGCTACCCAAAAATCTTCAATGATTATTATAAAAATCCAAACCGGCAACGAACCAATGCACGTTAACCGGCGTTGAATGTAATAATATCCAATCCGCAGTATAAGCAGAATCCCCAATGTCAAAAGAATTTCAACTGGTCTCTGAATTCGAGCCCTCCGGCGACCAGCCGGCAGCCATAGCCCGTCTTGTCGAGGGATTGAAGGATGGCGAGGCGGGGATGACATTGCTGGGGGTGACGGGGTCGGGAAAGACCTTCACCATTGCCAACGTGATCCAGGCGGTTCAAAGGCCGACCCTCATTCTGGCGCACAACAAGACGCTGGCAGCCCAGCTCTACGGCGAGATGAAGGAGTTCTTTCCCAACAACGCGGTGGAGTATTTTGTCTCCTACTACGACTACTATCAGCCGGAGGCCTACGTACCCTCGTCTGACACCTTTATCGAGAAGGATGCCTCTATCAACGACCATATCGAGCAGATGCGGCTCTCGGCCACCAAGGCCCTGCTCGAACGGCCGGATACCATTATCGTGGCCACTGTTTCCTGCATCTTTGGCCTTGGCGATCCCCGCTCTTATCTCAACATGGTGCTGCACCTGGTCAGGGGGGACACCGTTGATCACCGTGCCATACTGCGGCGCCTGGCCGAACTTCAGTACACCCGCAATGACATTGAACTTCGCCGGGCCACCTACCGGGTGAGGGGGGATGTGATCGATATTTATCCGGCGGAATCAGATCGGGAAGCGATTCGTTTGGAGCTGTTCGACGAGGAGATCGAAAACATATCCCTTTTCGATCCGCTCACCGGCGAGATGCTGCGCCGTGTACCGCGCTACACCATCTATCCCAAGTCCCATTATGTGACTCCCAGGGAGACCCTGCTCGAAGCGGTGGAATCTATAAAAGACGAGCTCAAGGAACGTCTCGAACAGCTCAGGTCCTCGAACAAACTGGTGGAGGCCCAACGGCTGGAACAGAGAACCCGCTACGACATCGAGATGATCATGGAACTGGGTTACTGCCCG
The DNA here is from genome assembly GCA_024644505.1 of Gammaproteobacteria bacterium. Lineage (GTDB taxonomy): Bacteria > Pseudomonadota > Gammaproteobacteria > Chromatiales > Chromatiaceae > JAHEHQ01. The sequence goes on along the minus strand of JAHEHQ010000062.1, from coordinate 3,696 downwards.
GGAATCGAGAACTATTCGAGATTTCTGTCCGGACGCCAATCCGGTGAGTCGCCGCCGACCCTGTTTGACTATCTGCCCCCCAATGCCATGCTGGTGGCGGATGAAAGCCACGTCAGCATCCCCCAGCTCGGCGGCATGTACCGGGGTGACCGCTCCCGCAAGGAAACGCTGGTGGAATACGGGTTCCGGCTGCCTTCGGCCCTGGACAACCGCCCTCTGCGCTTCGAAGAGTTCGAGGCAAGGTCCCCTCAGTGCATCTATGTCTCGGCCACTCCGCGAGCCTATGAACTGGAGCATTCCGGGGCCGTGGTGGAGCAGGTGGTTCGCCCGACCGGTCTGGTGGATCCCGCACTGGAGGTGCGTCCCGCATTGAGTCAGGTGGACGATCTGTTGTCCGAGGTCAATCTCAGGGTGGCCAGGAAAGAGCGTGTACTGGTCACCACCCTGACCAAGCGAATGGCCGAGGATCTGACCGATTACCTGAGCGATCACGGGGTGCGGGTTCGCTATCTGCACTCCGACATCGATACCGTGGAGCGGGTGGAGATCATTCGTGATCTAAGGCTCGGCGAGTTCGACGTTCTGGTGGGTATCAACCTGCTCCGGGAAGGCCTGGATATGCCGGAGGTCTCATTGGTGGCGATTCTGGATGCCGACAAGGAAGGGTTCCTGCGTTCGGAAGGCTCCCTGATCCAGACCATCGGCCGCGCGGCGCGAAACGTGGAAGGCAAGGCGATTCTCTATGCCGATCGGGTGACCGGTTCCATGCAGCGCGCCATTGACGAGACCGATCGCAGGCGTCGGAAGCAGACCGCCTACAACGAGGAACACGGTATAACGCCGAAAACCATCCGCAAGGCAGTATCGGATATCATGGAAGGGGCCCATGCGGGCGCACCCGTCTCACCCAGGCGTTATGCCAAGGTAGCGGAAGTCGAGGCGGAGTACGCTGCCATGACGCCACAGCAGATGGCAAAACGCATCAAGGCGCTGGAAAAACAGATGTATCAACACGCCCGGGATCTGGAATTCGAGGAGGCGGCGCGGGTTCGGGACCAGATAAGGGCGCTGCAGGGGCAGGGGGTGCTGGCCTGACATGAAGCCTTCCTCGTAGCCTGCGTAGAGCGCAGCGAAACGCGGGTTAAAGATCATATATTTTCCCGCGTTTCGCTGCGCTCTACGCAGGCTACGTTGCACTGGTTATTCCGCCCGGAGTGCTTCAACCGGATCGAGCCGGGCCGCATGCCATGCCGGCATCACGCCTGCGGCAAGGCCGATAATGACGGAAATGCCAACGGCAAGCGCTGCGAAACCCCAGGAAGTGTGGGTGGGGAGTGCGGGAATCAGGGTGCCCAGGAGCCATGCACCGCCGGCGCCCAGGATGAGTCCCGCAAGTCCACCCAGTCCCCCGAGCACCATGGCCTCCCCGAGAAACAGCCAGAGGATCTGACGCCTGCCGGCGCCTATGGCCCTGAGAAGCCCCACTTCTCCGGTACGTTCCGTGACCGAGATGGTCATGATGGTCAGAATACCCACGCCGCCCACGAGCAGAGAGATGCCGCCCAGTGCGGCGACGGCCAGGGTCAGAATATCCAGTACCGAGCCCAGGGTCTGCAGCATCTGATCCTGGGTGATGATGGTGAAATCCTCGTTGCCGTGGCGCTGTGTCAGTATTTTTCTGATCCGTTCGGACAGCACCTCGCTGTCACTTTCCTCCGTGTACAGCAGGTCGACCTCGATGAGGCTCTCCAGATCGAACAGAGACATCGCCTTACGTGTCGGGACATAGGCCGCGTCGTCCAGATCGAAGCCCAGCAGCTGTCCCTTGGATTCCATGACACCGATGACCCGGTAGCTCTCAGTGCCGATTCGAATACGGCGGCCCAGGGGATTTTCGTTGCCGAAAAGTTCCCGCTTCACCTTGCTTCCGAGCACCGCGAAAGGGCGGGCGAAGCGGGGATCGTCGGCAGGCAGGAAACGCCCCAAAGCCGGTTTCATGCGCCAGACTTCCGGTACCGCGGGCCCCACGCCGTAGATGGCGGTTCGCCGGGTCTTTTTTCCGTACTCTATCGCTGCATTGCCCTGCACCAGAGGAACCACGGCCCTCACGCCGGGCAACCCCTCGAGCGCCTGGGCGTCATCCAGGCTCAGGGGGCGTACCGTGTTGACGATGGCCCCGGAGATGCCGAAGGTACTGGATTTACCGGGATTGACGGCAATCAGGTTTGTCCCGAACTGGGTAAACTCACTCAGGACGTATCGGTGAATGCCCTCGCCGATGGAGGTGAGCAGCACCACCGAGGCGATGCCCACGGCAATACCGAGCGCGGTGAGAAAGCTGCGCATCCGGTAGGCGGATACCGAGCCCAGGGAGAGTCTTATGAAATCGGCGCTCAACATGGTCGATTGTTTTTGATTCCAGGATCCCTCATTTCCCCGATAAGGACTGTACGGGATCGAGCCCGGCGGCGCGCCTGGCCGGCATTACCCCGAAGAGCAGCCCGGTGAGCAGCGCCACGGCCACCGACGCCGCCAGCGCCCAGACAGGCACCGACAGCGGAAAAGCGGGAAACGCCCGGTCCATGGCCCAGACACCGGCCAGGGCGATCAGCACGCCGATGAAGGAGCCGGCGGCGGAGAGCATGCCGGCCTCCACCAGAAACAGTCTGAGAATCTGACCGGAAGGGCTGCCCAAGGCCTTGAGCAGTCCGATCTCCTAGGTGCGTTGGGAAACACTCACCAGCATGACGTTCATGATCAGAATGCCGGCCACACCGAGGCTGACCGCCGCGATGCCTGCCACCGTATAGGTCAGGGAGCGGAAAATACCATCGAAGGTCGACAGCAGGGCATTCTGGGTTATGACCGTTATATCTTCGTCGCCGTCATGACGCTCCCTGATGATATGGATGATGGCCTTTTTTGCCTTTGGGATGGCCTCCCGGCCATTTGCCTGAATCAGGATTCTGAAAAGCGTTTGGGTATCGAACAGACTCTGGGCCGATGCGACCGGGACAATGGCAACGTCGCCCAGATCCATGCCGAGGGACTGTCCCAATGGCTTGAGTACACCGATGACCCTGAACCGCCTGTCGTGTATACGAACCCATTTTCCAAGGGGGGATTTACCACCGAACAGCTCTTTCTTGAGTTTGCTGCCGATGACGGTTACCGCGGATTCCCGGGAAGGGTCAACCGCCGGAAGAAAACGTCCCTGACCCACTTCCAGTTTTCGAACCGGGAGCAGTTCGGCCGTCGAACCCAGGATCGTGATATCTCTCTCCAACTGCTGGTAGGAGACGGGTGCCGAGCCCAGGCTTATCGGGGCAACCAGCCGGATACTGCTGGATCTGTGCAGGGCCATGGCATCGTTCAGGGTAAGGTCCCGGGGGGTGCCGCCGACCAGCGGCGGGTGTCCTCCCGAGGTCTCGATCCTGCCCGGGAGCACGATCAGGAGATGGGTGCCCAGGTTCGAGAATTCGTTGGTGACATAACGTCGCGCCCCCTCACCCAGGGCGGTGAGAATGACCACCGAACCTACACCGATGGACATGGCAAGCAGCATCAGCCAGGTCCGTTTGCGTGCCCAGGACAGCGTGCTTACGGTGAAAGTCAGGATGTCGTCAAAGCGCATATTCAGTCCATATGATCCCGACAAATGGATGAAGATCTATTCAGGCCGACATCCATTGATCA
>JAHEHQ010000366.1 GCA_024644505.1 Gammaproteobacteria bacterium | reverse complement strand
GGTCGCCATCGTGGAAAAACACGATCAGGTGGGCGGCGGCTGCACCCACTGGGGCACGATCCCCAGCAAGGCGCTGCGGCACACCATTCAGATGCTCGTGGACTACCGGCGCAACCCCCTGTTCAGTCACACCCTCGAACAGGTTTATCTGGATTATCCGCAGCTGCTGGAGGCGGCGGACTCCGTGATCAAGGATCAGGTCACTACCCGTTACCGCTATTATGCCCGAAACCGGGTGGACGTGATCTACGGCCATGCCGGTTTCCTGGATGCCAACACCCTGGAGATCAGGGTTGGAAACAATGACCGGGAGATCGTGCAGGCGGATCACTTCGTCATTGCTACCGGGTCGAGCCCCTACCGCCCGCCGGACATCGATTTCAACCACCCCAGGGTGTTGGACAGTGACACGGTCCTGGCGTTGAAGCATACCCCAAAATCCCTGACCATCTACGGTGCCGGGGTGATCGGCTGCGAATATGCATCAATCTTCTGCAATCTCGATGTGAAGGTGAACCTGGTCAACACCCGGGACCGGCTGCTCTCATTCCTGGATGACGAGATCACCGATGCCCTCAGCTACCACCTGCGCCATCAGGGCGTGGTTATCAGGAACAACGAGGAGTACGAGCTTGTCGAGGCCCAGGATAACGGCGTTGTGCTGCACTGCCGGTCCGGGAAGAAGTTCAAGACCGATCTGCTGCTTTGGGCCAACGGCCGCTCGGGCAACACCGCGGGCATGAATCTCAAGGAAAGCGGAATCGGCGTGAACCACCGGGGTCAGATCGAGGTGGACGAGTGCTACCGCACCAGCCAGTCCCACGTCTATGCCGTGGGTGACGTGGTCGGCCCCCCCGGACTCGCCAGCGCAAGCTATGACCAGGGCCGGTTCGTCGGCGCCCATATCGCCGACGGTGACAGCGACTGGAGCCTGATCAAGGATTTCCCCAACGGTATCTATACCAATCCCGAGATAAGCTCCATCGGGCGGACCGAGCGGCAGCTGACCGAGCAGCAGATCCCCTACGAGGTCGGTCATGCCATGTTCAAGAGTATTGCCCGGGCGCAGATCACCGGGCACACCGTAGGGATGCTCAAGATACTGTTCCATCGGGAGACCATGGAGATCCTCGGCATCCATTGCTTTGGTGAAACCGCCGCCGAGATCATCCATATCGGGCAGGCCATCATGGCTCAGGGGGGTAATGCGAACAGCATCACCTATTTCGCCGACCACACCTTCAACTACCCCACCATGGCCGAGGCCTACCGTGTCGCCGCTCTGAACGGGCTCAACAGATTGTTTTAACGCAGGCTGTGCAGAGTGAAGCGAAACGCAGGAAAACATGCAAAAGATTTCCACCCGCGTTTCGCTTCGCTCTACGCAGGCTACCTGCTTCCTCACTGCTGGTAAAAACCTGATCCTTTTCCTATGATCCTTGTAGAGACGCACGAAAAAAAACCACCGGGAGAAAATGATGAAGCTGGAATACGACGTAGTAGAGGATGTCTTCGACGACACCACGCACATAAGGACGTTAACCGAACAGGCGGCAGTGCCAACGGGCGGCTGGCTGATTCGTACCACGCTCTATACCCCTCATCACCTGGCGACGGATGTCACGTTTCTTTCTACTCCGAAAAAGAAGAAAAAGCCCTTGTTCGAGCCGATTACCTGACCATCAGTCTTGCGGGGATAGAGGGAACGGGTGTCAATCCCCCTATCCCCTTTTCTTTGCGAACCTGGTACGAATTCGGAGAAATAATTTCTTGTCTTTTTCGATTAGCTTTAGCTAATATGTTTAAAAAGGCAGCAGACCATGAAAACCTCGACAAACCTGACTATCACGTTAATCTGCCTGGTCACCCTGGCACCGATTCAGACACTGGGCCAAAGCTGGACCAAGGGCCTGGAACGCGGCGGCGTGGTGAAAATCGATCCCTCCACCAACAGGGCCACGATCTACGACGATCAGGGTTCAACTCAGCTTTGGGACGGCACCCACAGGCTGGAAAACGGTTCGGTGATCATTGTCGAGGACGGGATTGTCAAAAGTGGTGGCGAAGAGGTCCAGCACAGCATAGCCCCTGTCACACCTGATCCGGCCGGTCCCGTGGCCGGCAGTTCCACCTGTGTGGAACTGGTCATAAAGGTGTGCGGCTTCAACGGTGAGTGCCGGGATGCAAAGGCCTGCTCTCCCGCACGCCAACTGATGCAGTTGGAAAAAGAAGAGGCCTGGCAGACTCACAGCCGGGGACCCAATGAGACATCGGCCGAATGCCGCAAGGCCCTGTCCAACGAAGGCTATTTCGCCCGCTGTGATAATCAGCACCTTTCCGACGCGCCTACCTCGTGCGAGAAACTGGTATCCCGGGTCTGCGGTGAGGACGCCGCCTGCAGCGAGTCGCCGGGCTGCCCTCCCGCCCGCCAGTTGCTTGCCATGGAGACACAGGAAAGATTGGCCAGCCGCGCGCCTGACAGGCAGACATACACTTCCAGGAGATGTGAGGAGGCGCTGAAGGGCTCAGATTTCTTCAGACAGTGTGGTCATCAGGCAGAAGACCATGACTCTGCAGCCGGCGACAGCGATAGCGAAACACCTGTATCAGAAACGTCACCCGCCCCGCCTCGTTTTCGAGACTTGACTCGTCGATAAGGGGCAGATTGGGAAAACTCTCCCTGCAGGCGCGGCCAAACAGGCCGGCACCAGCCCCTATACGCACACCAGAGACATCGAATACAGGCGTGTCAAAGAGCCCGCAGCTGGGTGATCTCGCCTTCAGGATCAAACCGTCCATGTCGGCGATGGCATCACGCTTGTCGGCCCCGACCTTCAACAACGGTTCCGTAACATCGAGCTTTGGGTCTTCCACCCCCAGCGCCCTGAAACGCTCCATGGAACCCACCAGCTGAACGGGGGGCCTGGGCACGCCCAGCCCGGCCTCGACCTCCGGGCATACCGGTATCAGTTCACAATGCTCCGACAGGATATCCACTATCCAGGGAACCGGCTTCGATCCCCCGTCGTATCTCACTTCCCCGCCTACCAGGCAGTGGCTGACGCCGATAACGGGTTTTTCCTGACAGACCTGATCTGCGTTTTCCAGTGGCATGAACCCAACATTAGCTCATTTCCCATAAATTCCAAGCGGAAATGATCGCTACTGTGCGGGCCCTCTCGCCTCTGATCAACTAGGGCCTGTTAACACTATGCGGATACCCAGCGTTGGCTCTCCAATGAGGCCAGTCAAGGCGCGCAGAGCGAAGTTTGGCCGCTCCAAATGAGCG
>JAHEHQ010000365.1 GCA_024644505.1 Gammaproteobacteria bacterium | reverse complement strand
AACCCCGAGACCATCTCCAGCTTGGTCTGAACCGAGCGCGCCGAGTAACGGATGGCATTGAGTGCCACCTCGCTGGATCCTGGACGGGCGTGCTCGAGCAGCACGTCGGTTCGATCAATGATCCGGTCGACCAGTTGATGAATGCTCTCATGCTGTTCCCTCAGCAGTTCCTGCCTTGCCAGCACGGACTGCCGCAGCTCCTCCTCGACCTGCAGGCGTTCATCCAACGACCGTGGTTGCCGGATCAATTCCTGCAGGCGCTCGCATGCATCCGCCTCCCGCATGGTCGCCTTCCACCAGTCGATGAATCCCGCCTTGTGGTCGGCCATCGCATTGACCGAGCCGGCCATTAGATTGACCTCGTCCCTGCCCCCCGGGAAAAACGGCACCCTGTCGGCCGGCTGCTCCGCGGCGAGCCGATCCAGCAGGCCCGCCATCCTGAGCAATGGCCGGACGATGGAGAGGGTGATGGTAACGGCAAGGAAAATACCCAGCAGTGTCGCGACGACCACCACCCACAACATGGCCTGCTCGTTGCGGGTGGTCACCTCATCGATCTCCGCGCGCGTCGTGGTCATGGCCCGGTCGGCGCTCCTGACCTTGGCCTCCACCAGGCCCACGATATCCGATACGGCCACAAGCATCTCTTCGTTCAACTGCGCGATGCGGTCGTTCTGGCTGACCAGGGCAAGGAAATCCCGACGGTAGTTGTCGAGCAAGAACGTGAACCGCGTCTTGTCCGCTTCCGCGATCGCCGAGGTCTTTACCTGCGCGGCGATCTGGTCAACCAGGGCGATCGTCATGTCCACGTATTTCTTGTCACCCCGCAGCAGGTAATCCTTCTCCCTGCGCCGCACCTGGAGGATATCCTCGCCCACACCGGAAAGATAACGGGCCGTGAGGAGCGCCTCTATCCGGTGGGCCGCCTGCCGGAAAGGCCCTTTTCCCATATGCGGTTGCGGATCACCGAGCACGGTTGTTGCGTACTGATTGAAGGTCTCCCGGTAGACCGCGATCTCGTGAAACAAACTCGCCTTCAGGCCATCACCCAGCTCCGAATCCGCGACCTCCGCTGAAAATTCCTTGATCAGCCGCAGTACCCGCTCCCGGTACTGCTCCTCCCGCCTCAGGCCCAGGTCCTTCTCACCCCGGCGAATCTGCAACAGCAGCAGATAGAGCTGGTCAACCTTGAGCTGTCCGGCCATGTCCTCCAGCTCATGGACGCTATCGCGGAAGGCTCCCTGCAGGCCACTGTTGTGATCCAGGCCCTTCAGGCGCCAAGCCTCCACGACATCCTGGAAGCGCCGCCCGTAGCCATTGATCAGCTCATCCATGCGTTCCGAGACAAGCCTCTCCTCAACCGCCTGCATCCGTGCGGCTGCCGCGAGCGCCTGCTCCAGACTATGGTGAACTTCGCGGGCAAAGGCTTCATCACGGCTGAGCACGAAGCTCTTCTCGGCGTGTTGAGCCCGCAGCATGCTGCTCTCGATCGCCATGGCCTCTGTCTTTCTGGCCCCGTAGACGTCATGCAGCTGACGGTAATCGCTGAGCGCCTGCTCGAGCGTGCTGTGATATTGCCAGATCACCCCCAAAAACAGCAGACCCACGATACCGAAACCGAAGCCGATCTTCTCGCCAATACGGAGCTTTCTCGTCCACCTGCCCATGTTACTTCCCCTCGCGCTGAGCGCCGCCAGCTCCGAAGGTACCATCTGCCTTATTACAAAATCATGACTACGGCCGAGATGGGGTCATGCCGTCACGTGGGACGGTGGTTGTGTCTTTAATCACCGTGCTTGAATCGCGCGGCCTCGAGTCGTCATTTCTTCTCGATCCAGGTCGAATGATGATCGCCCTCGGCCCGGGTATGCACGACCTGGTTGCCCGTCTGGCGCGAAAACATCTCCAGTTCTTTCACGTACTGTTGCTGCTGATAGGTCACCTTGAGCACCTCACCGGTCTGCATCCTGGCAAACTCGGCCTTGGTCTTCAGGATGGGCAGCGGGCAGTTCATGTTGCGGACATCCAGGCTGCGGTCGTATGCGGGTGCCGTTGCGCCCTGCTGTTCGGATGTATCAAGTGGCATGGATAGTCCTCCTTTTTGTTCACAACAGGGTGGGGCAACGGGGCGCTTTCCCAGTCGGAGCACGGGCTTCGGATATGGCGTAGGTTGGCACAAAGACTCTTTATCCGCTGACGGCCTGTGCCGCCTTCGCCTCAAGCAAGACGCGCTCTACCTTTTCGGCCGTGATCGGGAACGCGACCTTTGCGAACAACGGAAAGCGCGCCTCAAGAATTGCCAGCTTGTCCGCCTGTTCAGGCAGATAAAACACGACCACCTTCGCCTGTGGATGGCGCTGCAGCACGGCCATCAGGGTCTCGAGATTGGATGTCCGGTCACGAAAATCCGACTGAAATATATACTCGGCCACAATGACATCGGGCACCCCCTTCTTCAACAGACCGCGCGCCTTGCGCTGTGAGTTGGTCACATCAACGCTGAAGCCCAGCCTCTGATACAGCGGCAGGAGATTGGGATAACCACCCAGCTCGATGATGGCCAGCAATCGCGACATCAGCGAAACACGACCCAGGTGGTGGCGATGTATTTGACGCCCTCACGCAATGTGGCGGATCGGTGTTCGTGGGTCCAGAAAGGCGGAAACACCACCATCTTGCCCTGCTCCGGCCTGATACTGACATCCTGATACAGAAACTCGGTCTCGCCCCCCGGACCCGGGACATCATTCAGGTACCAGAGCGCCACCAGCTGCCTCTGACTGAATTCGTGGCTACCGCCATCGATGTGCCAGTGATAGAACTCGCCGGGCAGATAGCGCTGGATCTGGTAGCCCATGTCCTTGAAGGGACCTTTGAAGAACGGAAAGGTCTCACGGATCTCGGCCAACGCCGCGCCCATGCAGCGGAAGAAGACCTGGTCGATATCCTTCCAATCCTCCCGCCCGCTGACCACCAGGTCCATGGTGCGCTTCACCTCGGCATCAAGCCCCTGGGTCTGTCCGATGCGCCCCTGGTTCTGCTGATCGGGGTGGGCCTCGAACCGCCGGATCATCTCATCGCACCAGTCGGCCGGGATGGTATTGGGGCGCTCGTAGATGAAACTGCCGGGCTTCGCCTCGCGAAAGGTTGGCAATGTTTTGAATTTGCGCTCGACGGGGAAAGGATTGGACATGCGCTTACTGCTCTGAGTGGTGCTCGAGCCCCGATTATCCGCCCTGCGGCCGCCCGCGGCAAAAAAGCGCACCTAGTGTCCTGAGTCAGAAGTTCGCAT
>JAHEHQ010000364.1 GCA_024644505.1 Gammaproteobacteria bacterium | reverse complement strand
CCCGCAATGGCAGGCGGTATCTGGCTCTGAGCCTTGCCGCTGACGTAGATTCCGATGTGCCCGCCGGGAAACGAGACCTCCGAATAGTCGCTGGAACCGGTGCGGCCCCTCAACGCCTTGCTGGCATCCGGGGGTACAAGGTGATCCTGCTCAGCGTAGATATTGAGCACGGGGCATCGGATCCGTTTCAGATCCACGACGGCAGACCCGATCTGCGCGGTGCCGTTGATCAGTCCGTTCTTGTGAAAAAACTCCCTGATGAACTGCCGAAAGGCTTCGCCGGCCTGATCGGGGCTGTCGAAGATCCACTTTTCCATGCGTAGAAAGTTTTTCAGATTCTGCTCATTGTCCAGCAGATCCACCATGTTTACGTACTTTTGACCGGTGAGGCTGAAAGGTTTCAGAGACAGGAAAGTCCAGTTGAGCAGCTCACCCGGGACGTTCCCCAGGGTATCCACCAGGAGATCGACATCGATCTCCTGCACCCAGGCACTCAGCAGATTGTCCGGTGTCTTGAAATCCACCGGGGTCACCATGATAACCAGGTTGTGTACCTTCTCCTGATGCAGCGCCGTGTAACAGAGACTGAAGGCACCCCCCTGACAGATACCCAGCAGGTTGATGCTGTCCAGCTCATGCCGGCGCCGAATCACATCCACACAACGATCGATGTAGCCGTTGATATAGTCATCCAGTGTCAGGCTGCTGTCAGCGCCATCGGGGTAGCCCCAATCGATGAGGTAAACGTCCTGGCCTTCGGCCAAAAGATTCCGGACCGTTGAGCGGTTTTCCTGGATATCTGTCATATAGGGCCTGTTTACCAGGGCATACACGATCAGCAGAGGGACCTTGCCTTGCCTTACCCCTTTTTCGGGCCGGTAACGATAGAGGGTAAGCTTGTCTTCCCTGTAAACCACCTCTTTTGGGGTGACCCCAGTGTCGATCTCCCCCGCGTCCAGCAGATTCTCCACGCCCCTGCCGAGCTTGCGGCTGAAGTCCGTCATCTCCTCAACCAGTTTGTCGGGTTTTACGTCGATCGGCAGCATGATCAGCGCCCCTCCTTTCTCCGGGTGACGGGCTTCTTCCTGGTTACCGCCTTTTTTCCGGCTGTCACTTTCCTTCTGACCGCCGCCTTCCTCTTCTTCACTGCCACTGGCGCACGTTTCTGCACAGCCTTTTTCAGCGGAACTGCCACAGCCTCGGATTGCTCCGTGAGTGACTGGACCTGGGCATGCAGCAATCTGATCTCCCGGCGATTGTCCTGAATCCGGTCCTGAAGCGTCCGTAATTCCCGACGGGTAGGCATATTGAGAGCCCCCAGCTGATCGTCCACCAGGATCCCGAACTGGCGCTTGACCTTGATCAGGGCATTGATCAGCCTGCCCTGGATACGGGCGTAATCCGCTGTTTTTACCCGTTCACCGTAGACTTCTTCGCAGGTGACCACCCAGTTGTCGTAAAGCGACCGGGCAGTATCGATCACCCCGCCTGACTTTCTGTACTCCTCCAAGCGTGATCGCAGCCGCTCGATTGATCGCTCGCCCAGGTTGGAGAAAAAATCAGAATAATCCCCGTGCGCCTTCTGATACTCCCTGACAAGCCTGATCAGCTCCTGCTGTTTGGCCTGCATTTCGCGGGAATATCCCAGGCCCGGCGCAGACAAGAAACGTTCAGGGTCGAATCCGGAAGCGCCGGTTGAGATGCCCTTCGGCAGACCACCCGGCAGATTGGAAAAGGATGAGACCAGAGTCTGCCAGCTGTGCAGGGGCAGTTCCCGGAATCCCATCATGCCCGGCACCTGACCTTCATCCGCACCGGAAAGGGCACGCTGAACCTCGGCAGACAATCGCGAAAGCGTCTCCGACCAGTCTCCCGATTGCGCGTCGCCCGGATTCGCATTCTGGAAACTCTCCGCCAACCGGAACAGCTGCTTCCCCTGCTCCATCATTCTGCCCATAAAATCATGGGCCAGATCGGGTGCTGCGGGCGACACCGCCTGCCACCAATGATCCAGGGCCTGCTCCCAGGTCTTGACCGCGGCGGCCTCACCGCCCAGCGCCTTGCCGCTCATCTCCGACCAGCCTTCCCAGTACTTGCGTTGGATCTCAACCCAATCGTCATTCCAGAATGGCTTGTCACTCATCCCTTTGACCCCGCTGCACAGAAAAGCCGGCGTTGGAATATCATTTCACGTTTCACGAAAATCCGGAAAAAAATGCCGCACCAGGGTGCGGCATTGTTCGATCAACAGGCGTCACTCAGTACATGTGCTGGCCACCGTTGATGGACAGAGTCGAGCCTGTGATGAAATCGGCATCATCGGCTACCAGGAACAACACTGCCCTGGCAATATCTTCCGGTATGCCGAGGCGTCCCACAGGAATGGTCTTGATGATTTTCTTCAAAACCTCCTCGGGTACCGCCCGCACCATGTCGGTTTCCACATACCCGGGTGCCACTGCATTGACCGTAATGTGCTTTGAAGCCCCTTCAAGGGCCAATGCCTTGGTAAAGCCGTGAATGCCCGATTTAGCCGAGGCATAGTTCACCTGGCCATACTGACCTGCCTGGCCGTTGACCGAGCCGATATTGACGATGCGCCCGAACCCCCGTTCACGCATACCGCTTATCACGGCATGACAGGTGTTGAAACAGGATGACAGGTTGGTTCGAAGCACATCATCCCAACGCTCCGGCGTCATTCTGGCCATAGTGCCGTCACGGGTAATGCCGGCATTGTTCACCAGCACATCGACGGGGCCTACCTCGGACTCTATGTCAGCAATCTCCTTCTGCACCGACTCATAGTCACCAACGTCGAATTTTCTGGCCAAAATACCGGTGCGTTCGGTGAAGGCTTTTGCGGCCTCGTCGTTGCCCCCGTAGTTGGCCACCACTGTGTAGCCAGCATCCTTGAGTGCAACACTGATTGCCTCACCGATACCCCGGGTACCACCGGTTACTAATGCGACTCGTCCCATCTCAATCTCCTCTAAAAGAATGGTTTTGTGATTTCTTGTTTATGTTTCCGAAGCCCGATCATCATCCCGATACTCGGAGGATCGCCATTTCTATACTAAAAACTGGTTGAATTCCAGGGATGCACCTGGTTCAAGGTACCAGGGACCACCTCCCGAATCACATCAAGCGGAAGATTTGATCCAATTTCACGGCGCTTGAGCGAAACATCAATTCACTAAAGACTCTCGACTGAAGTTGCAACGAAAGAACACAGGATCTATCCCAGGTCTTCCGTTCAAACCTATCTTGCCGTCGTAATGAACACCGACAGAATAGTGGAACCA
>JAHEHQ010000061.1 GCA_024644505.1 Gammaproteobacteria bacterium | reverse complement strand
GCAATCAGGCAGATCTCCGAGCGCTTCGAGAAAACCACCGGGCATGCGGTCGTGCTGAGTTTCGGATCCACGGGCAAACACTATGCACAGATCAGAAACGGCGCGCCTTTTCACGTCTTTCTGGCTGCGGATGCCGAACGCCCGATGCGGCTGGAATCCGAAGGACTGGCGGAGCCGGGCAGCCGTTTCACCTATGCGTTGGGAAGCCTGGTCCTCTGGAGCCCCAGGCCTGGATTCGTCGATGCCGATGCCGGCGTCCTGGGAACGGACAGGTTCCGGCGCCTGGCCGTGGCCAATCCCAAACTCGCCCCCTACGGAAAGGCGGCACGGGAGGTGCTGCAGGCCCGGGACCTGTGGGGCGCGCTGCAGGACAGGATGGTGCGCGGCGAAAACATCGGACAAACCTATCAATTCGTTGCAAGCGGCAGCGCCGAACTGGGATTCGTGGCCTCCTCGCAGATCAAACGACCGGGCCTCCCTGTGCAGGGCTCTTACTGGGAAGCACCGCAAGCGCTCTATACCCCCATTGAGCAGCAGGCGGTCTTGTTAACGGGGGACAATCCTGCCGCCCGCGACTTTTTGTCATTCCTGAGGCAGGATGAATCGTTGCAGATCATCCGTGGATTCGGATACGGCGTGCCATGAGCCCCGGCAACCCCGACCTGATCGCCCTTGGCGTCACCCTCAAACTGGCCGGGTTGACGACACTGATCCTGCTGCTGGTTGGAACGCCGCTCGCCTGGTGGCTGTCACGCACCCGCTGGCGTTACCGGTTTCTGATCGAGGCGGTTGTCGCGCTTCCCCTGGTGCTGCCACCCACGGTACTGGGTTTCTATCTGCTCATAGCCCTCGGGCCCCACGGCCCCATAGGCGGCATGATGGAAAGCCTGGGTGCACAGCCCCTGGCCTTCACTTTCACCGGTCTGGTCATAGGCTCGGTGTTCTATTCGATGCCGTTCGTGATCCAGCCGCTGCAGGGTGCATTCACCGCGATAGGCAAACGGCCGATGGAGGTGGCCGCAACCCTGCGTGCCTCGCCCCTGGATCGTTTTCTCACCGTTGCGGTCCCATTGGCCCGACCGGGGTTCGTCACCGCCGCGGTACTCGGATTCGCCCATACGGTTGGCGAATTCGGCGTGGTGCTGATGATTGGCGGCAACATCCCGGGGCAGACACAGGTGCTGTCGATCGCCATATACGACCACGTGGAAACCCTGGAATACACCCACGCCCACTGGCTTTCGGGGGGTCTGTTGCTGCTCTCCTTTCTGCTGCTGATGCTGGTTTACGGGCTCAACCGGCGCTTCACGGTGGTGCAGCCGTGACCATCGAAGCCCGGTTTCGGATTGAAAAGGGGGAGTTCCTCCTTGACGCAGAATTAGACATTCCCGAAAAGGGTGTCTCCGCGGTCTTCGGTCCCTCGGGCTGCGGCAAGACCACCTTGTTGCGGGCCATCGCGGGGCTGGAACCCTGCGCCGACGGATTCCTGAGAGTGGGAGACCAAGTCTGGCAGCAGGACGGTTTCACCGTCCCCACACACCGGCGCGCCGTTGGCTATGTCTTTCAGGAACCCAGTCTGTTCGCCCATCTCGATGTGCGCCGCAATCTCGAATACGGATTGAAACGGGCGCCCGTCTCCGAACGCAGGATCCCCATGGAACGGGCCGTTGCGTTACTAGGCATCGAACCCTTGCTGGACCGCCAGGCCGATCAGCTTTCGGGCGGAGAGCGCCAACGGGTGGCGATTGCCCGCGCACTGGCAATGAGTCCCGGCATTCTGCTGATGGATGAGCCCCTGTCCGCACTG
The DNA here is from genome assembly GCA_024644505.1 of Gammaproteobacteria bacterium. Lineage (GTDB taxonomy): Bacteria > Pseudomonadota > Gammaproteobacteria > Chromatiales > Chromatiaceae > JAHEHQ01. The sequence continues at coordinate 8,920 of JAHEHQ010000061.1, read as the reverse complement.
GATGCCGCGCGCAAACAGGAGATCCTGCCCTATCTGGAATCCCTGAACGAGGCACTGGACATTCCTGTACTCTACGTCAGCCATTCGCCGGATGAAGTTGCCCGTCTCGCGGATCACCTGATATTGCTGGAGGAAGGGAGGGTAACAGCCACGGGGGCTATTGACGAGATCCTGACCCGGCTCGATCTGCCCCTGGCCCATGGCTCCGAAGCGGAAGCGCTCATCAAGGCCACCGTTGCAGGACACGACGAAGCCTACCATCTGACCCACCTGGATTTTGCCGGCGGGCGTTTTACGGTCACCCACAAACCACTGCCGATCGGCCACTCCGTGAGATTGCGGGTTGCGGCCAAGGACGTCAGCCTGACCCTTGAACGTCAATCGGGCACCAGTATTCTGAATATCTTCCCTGCCACCGTCGGGGAACTCATGCCCGTCGGCAGCGCCCAGGTGATGGTACGATTGATGACCGGCGGCGTACCGATGCTGGCCCGCATCACGCGCAAGTCGGCTGCCGTGCTGGATCTGAAGCCCGGCGCACCGGTATATGCCCAGGCGAAGAGTGTCGCGCTGCTCTCTTGATCGAGTAGGGCCGAATTCATTCGGCCAACCGCGGCCTATGGTCGAATGAATTCGACCCTACGAGATGGAATACGTTTTAAAGAGCCAATAAAAATTTAGTCCGGAGCCCAGAAATGACCTACGACCCCAACAACATTTTTGCCAGGATCATCCGGGGTGAAATACCCTGCAACAAGGTATACGAAGACGAGTATGCCCTGGCCTTCCATGACATAGCCCCCCAGGCACCGGTCCACGTGTTGGTGATCCCCAAGGGGGAGTACCTCTCTTTCGACGACTTCTCAAAATCCGCGCCGGCAGAGGCCATGGCCGGTTTTTACCGGGCGGCCCAGAAGGTTGCTGAACAGTTGGGACTGCAGGAGAAGGGCTACCGCGCCCTCGCCAACACCGGGGCCGATGCCCATCAGGAGGTTATGCACTATCACCTGCACCTGTTTGCAGGCTGCGACCTGGGGTCGATGATCAAAAAGGGGTTGGTTTAGAAAACGGTTCGCCGAACCCCGCAGGGGCAGCCCTGCCGGGGTTCGGTTGTTGCAGCAAGCCGAAACCTCAGTCTGCGGCAAAGCAGTAGAACTTGCCTGCCCCTCCCGTTTTTCTAAGGGCTTCCTGACTGCATCCCTTGGAAATGTGCGCGGAGTTCCAGGACTTTGCCCAGTCATGATCGATCGGTCCCACGCGATCATGATGGCCTACCATGGCCGCGCCTTCTCCGCTCTTGGTCCAGCTGCCGCAAGTCATATCCGTGAAGAAACTGGGGCCGAACGAGGTGCCATCGACCCGGGAGCCGGTAAGTATGTCGTGTTCATTTGGTTTTTCGGTGCGGCCGTTGATCATATTGCCGTTCTCATCCAGAGCCGTTTCTTTATTCAGGTTATTCTTTGGCGAGTGCAGTTCATCCACGTTTTTGGCGATCATCACTCCTTTGGCGTTGTACCAGGGCCCGGCACCGATACGGTCTCGCGCATTGACGACGTTTACATCTTTGAAATCCTTGCCTTGAGCGCTGAGGTACGCGCGCCAGGTGCGATTACCGGCACCGGCGGCGCTTGCCAGTTTCTGGCAGTGCTTATCGGCGCCTTCGAGTCCGCCAAGATCGGCGCCATTGCCGGAACCCAAACTGGTAACGAAAAAGCCCATCGTCCGCTGATCGGCGTTCACCAGCAACGGGACAACCAGTGCACCGATTCCCAGCACTGAACCAATCATCTTTTTTTTCATACGGTTATCTCCTCCAAATTTAAAAACAAACGGAATAGTAGTGCATAAAACCGACTGTGTCAGTGCTTCTGGCACCCGTTGGATGTTCTGGCGCAAACGGCTACCATTCCAACCGTTGTAACAGGATATCCCTTTCAATGATCAACCGCACACTCTGCATTGCCCCCATGCTGGACTGGACTGACCGGCACTTCCGTTATTTCGCCCGTCTCATATCCCCCAACGCCCTGCTCTATACGGAGATGGTGTCCACGGGTGCGCTGCTGCACGGGGATGTGCGACGGTTCCTGGAATTCGATCCCAGTGAGCACCCGGTGGCGCTTCAGCTTGGTGGCAGCGACCCGGCGGAACTGGCCCTTGGCAGCCGGCTTGGTGAGCAGTGGGGTTACGATGAGATCAATCTCAATGTGGGCTGCCCGTCCGACCGGGTTCAGAAGGGGCGATTCGGGGCGTGCCTGATGGCCGAGCCGAGACTGGTGGCCGATTGCGTGCATGCCATGGCGGATGCCGTTTCAGTGCCTGTCTCGGTGAAGCACCGCCTGGGTATCGATGAACGGGACAGTTATCAGGAACTCTGTGATTTTGTTGGCACGGTATCCCGGGCGGGCTGTTCCATCTTTATCGTCCATGCACGCAAGGCCTGGCTGGAGGGACTCAGCCCCAAGGAAAACCGTGAGATACCGCCCCTCGACTACGACAGGGTCTACCGGCTGAAACAGGACTTTCCGAAACTCCGGATCGTCATCAATGGGGGCATTTCCACCGTGCTGGCGTGCAGGGAACATCTGGCACGGGTCGACGGTGTCATGATAGGGCGGGAGGCGTATCAGAATCCCTGGGTGCTCGCAGAGATGGACCGCTCACTTTTCGGTCATCCCGCTCCGCCGGAGACCCCGAAACAGGTTGTGGAGCGGCTGCTGCCGTTCGTGGAGGATCAACTGGCCAGGGGTGTGCCCCTGAAAAGAATCACGCGCCATATCCTGGGTCTGTTTCGCGGCCTCCCGGGTGCCCGTGCATGGCGCCGACACCTCAGCGATCATGCCGGTCATCCGGGTGCCGGGGCATCCGTCATAGAGAAAGCCGCAAGCTGCGTAACCTCCAATCCGGAACCTGTTGGGAAAGTAAGTTTTATAGAAACTATTGATTAGTAAAACCGGGTATATCGATTAAAATGGTTCTTGAGCCGGAGCAAAATTATAAGCAGCCCGGTTTGCAATTCGTTTATCAAACTCATTGAAAGTAATACAAGAGAAAAACCAGGCGTGTCTGTCGAAACCAAAAAGAAAGTGACGCAGTATCTCATTCTGTTGGCCCTGATTCTGGCAAACGTGGCCTATCTCCTGTTCTCGCCGCTGTTTCCCGCCTAGAAACAACGCGCAACGACGTTTGCCGCCGTGAGCGGAGATTCCGGCACAACGACAAGGGCAGAGGCACTTTCAGCCGCAGATAACGGCTCGTATCCGGCAATCTGCCGCTCCAGAATGACCTGATCGGCCTCTGAGGCGTCCGTTCCCTCCCTGCCCCTTTGCCTTACCCTTTCCCGCAGGACTTCATCCGGCGCCTGAAAATCCAGAATGAGGAAGGGAATACCATAGTCTTCCGCCAGCTTCCTGAAAGGCTTTCGTTGACTTGCCTTCAGAAAAGCTGCATCGACCACCAGGGTATAACCTGCCTCCATGACCTCCCTGGCCAGATTCAGCAGTCGCCTGTAGGTTTTCTCACTGAACTCAGCGGTGTAAATACCCTCTCCCGGTGCGGATCCGGAATCCCCCTTTTGAGATATGCCCGCCAGGCGTTTGCGTTCCACATCCGAGCGAATGCGCACCAACGGCATCTGCATGAGCAGTTCCCCGGTACCCCTGCTCTTGCCGGAACCTGAAAGACCGTGGGTTATCAGCAGGGTCTGTGAACCGGGCCTGGTGTAGCCATCGGCCTGATCGAGGTAGGCCAGGAACTCCCGGTGGAGCGGGTCGCGCTCCCGCGGTTCGAGATCCTCCTGATGCAGACGGATGGCCGCAACTTTGGCTCGCACCATGGCGCGATATACCTGGTAAAAACGCAGGAGCCGAAGTCCCTCGTAGTCTCCGGTGGCCTGCAGATAGGCATCGAGAAGACGCCGTGCCAGCTCCGGTCTCCCTTTTTCGTCCAGGTCCATGAGCAGAAAGGCCAGTTCACTCATGGTATCTATCCATCGCAGTTCAGGGTTGAACTCGATGCCATCGAAAATGATCAGTCTCCCGCCATCCAGTGCCATGTTGCCCAGATGCAGGTCACCGTGGCACTCACGGATGTATCCCTCCCCGATGCGGCGCTGTTCGAGGCCTTGCAACTCCCGGTGCCGTTCGAAAGTCCAGGATTCGATGCGTTGCAACAGCGAAGGCACGGTGCCCTCACGTGCCAGCGACCGGATCTGCTCTATGTTCTGCTGCATCGGGCGAAACAGGTTTTCGGGTGAACCGTGACCCTGCCCGGGAGAGGATACTTCGACCTCACCGTGAAATTTCGCCAGCCGCAGGGCGATCCTGTCGATCAATGCCGGGGTCAGCGACCCGACCTGATTTGCCAGCAAACCGTCATGGGAGAAGCGCCGCATTCTGACGGCATATTCGATGGGTACCCCCCCGCCCCCGATCTCCGGATCATCGAGGGTTCCGGTAATGGGTACCACATCGAGGTAGATGTCGGGTTCCAGCCGCCCGTTGAGCCTGACCTCTTCCCGGCAGCAGAAAAGCCGGCGTTCCAGGGTGGAAAAATCCAGAAAACCCAGGTTCAAGGGCTTTTTGATCTTGTAGGCGAAATCACCGGACAGCAAAACCGAGGAGATGTGGGTTTCGATGACCTCCACGTCCCGATACCGGCCGGCGCAGGTTCGACGAAGGTTTTCCACGAGCCGGTTATGAAATGAGGCGGTCTGGATCATGGTCTGTTCACTGCCCCACCGACAAATTCATCGAGGGATTGACATTATATTACCATTTTCTTATATTACGTCCGCCGCGGGTAGTCGGGCGGCAAACATCAACTTGCTACCGGTTCACAGGAGACGGCACCATGTCCATAGATCGCATCATTCTCGCCTTCGCGGGCGCTTTCATACTCGTTACCCTGGTATTGGGTCATTATCACAATGCGAACTGGCTCTGGCTGACGGCCTTCGTCGGGGCTAACCTGTTCCAGTCCGCATTTACCGGCTTCTGCCCCCTGGCGATCATCCTGAAAAAAATGGGAAGCAAGAGCGGCGCTGCCTTCTGACACAGACGCCGGCCGCTGCGCTGATCATTCCCGGTCGTCCGTCTCCACCGGCACGGCCAGGAGGTCGTGCTCGGCCGCGGCGGTGATACGCACCTCGATAAAGTCACCCGGATCCAGCTCCCAGTCCCCCTCGACGATGACGGTGCCGTCTATCTCGGGGGCATCCGCGGCGCTGCGGGCCACGACGCGCTCCCGGCTCACCTCATCGACGAGCACGATCATGCTGCTGCCCACCCGTGCCTGCAGCTTTTCGGCGCTGATGCCCTCCTGCACTTCCATGAATCTTTCCAGACGCTCCTGCTTGAGCGGTTCCGGCACGGCATTCGGAAGATCGTTCGCAGCCGCCCCGGCCACCGGTGAGTAACTGAAACAACCCACCCGGTCCAGCCGGGCCTCGCGCAGAAACTCCAGCAACTGTTCAAAATCCTCTTCGGTTTCTCCGGGGAAACCGACGATGAAGGTGCTGCGCAGGGTCAGATCCGGGCACTGGCGGCGCCAGCCCGCCAGACGCTTCAGCACCTTCTCCGTCGCGGCCGGCCGGCGCATCGCACGCAGCACCGATTCGCTTCCATGCTGCAGCGGCATATCGAGGTAGGGCAGGATCTCCCCGCTTGCCATGAGCGGTATCAGTTCATCCACGCTGGGATAAGGGTAGACGTAATGCAGCCTCACCCAGATACCCAGAGAGCCCAGGGCCCCGGCAAGCTCGGGCAGGCGGGTTTTCAACGGCCTGCCCCCCCAGAAATCGGTGCGATACTTCAGGTCCAACCCGTAGGCGCTGGTGTCCTGGGATACCACCAGCAGTTCCCTCACCCCGGCATCCGCAAGACGCTCTGCCTCCCCCATCACCTCTCCCGCAGGACGACTGACCAGCCCGCCCCGGAGACTGGGTATGATGCAGAAACTGCAATGGTGGTTGCAGCCCTCCGAGATCTTGAGATAGGCATAATGGTGGGGCGTGAGTTTTACGCCCTGGGGCGGCACCAGGCTGGTATAGGGGTCGTGGAGCTGCGGGAGATGGTCATGAACGGCGGACATCACCGCTTCGTAATCGTGGGGACCCGTCACCGCCAGCACCCCGGGGTGGGTCTTGCGGATCTCTGCCTCCCGCGCACCCAGGCAGCCGGTCACGATCACCCGTCCGTTCTCGTCCAGCGCCTCGCCGATGGCCTCGAGGGATTCCTCCACCGCCGCATCGATGAATCCGCAGGTGTTGACCAGCACCAGATCCGCGCCCGAATAAGTGGGCGAAACACCGTATCCCTCCGCCCTCAACTGGGTGAGTATGCGCTCGGAGTCGACCAGGTTCTTGGGACAACCCAGGCTGACGAACCCGATCTGCGGTGTCTCGGTGCTCATGGGGATATTCCGGTCAGAGCGGCTTGATCCGGCCGAGCAGGTCCACCAGGGCAACGGCCTGGTCTTCCCGCCCTATCTGTATGGTCATGGTCTCTTCCAGCGCCAGTTCCCCGGCCTCGATATGGGGCAGCAGCTGCTCGGCAAACTGCTGAATGATCAACATACCCATGCGATCGCGGTCATTGTCATCCGTGATGGCCGCGATCTCTTTGTCCAGCGATTCCAGATACTCCCCGAATGTCCTGCCCTGGCCTTCCAGATCCAACGCCTGAAAATCCGGCTGGAACCCGACGGTGAGTATCTTGCCCTGGCCGTCCGCGGGATCTGTAATCTCTATGCTCAGGGGTCCTTCTATCAGCATGCATCCACCTCTGTTTAATTTCCCGTGCTGTGGTCTTACAGTGGTTTGTCAGAATACCATTCAATGTGAGACGATTGAAAAAATAAGTCACTGGTTACTGGTTACAAATTACTGGAAACTCATCCGCCATGGGCTATCGCCTTTCTAAAATCTACACACGCACCGGAGACGACGGGACGACCGGGCTCGGGGACGGGCGCAGGGTGCCCAAGGACAGTGTCAGGATCGAAACCATCGGCTGTATCGATGAACTGAACAGTCTCATGGGCATGTTGATCGCCCAGGAAGTTCCCGAGAATATAAACGGGATCCTCACGGGGGTTCAACACAACCTGTTCGATCTGGGCGGGGAACTGGCCATGCCCGGCTACCAGGCCCTTACCGGTGAATCCGTGACCCGGCTGGAGGAACAGCTCGATCACCTGAATGCAGATCTGCCGCCCCTGCAGGAGTTCATTCTCCCCGGGGGAAGTCCTCAGGCAGCCACCTGTCACTACGCCCGCGCCCTTTGCCGAAGGGCCGAGCGCCGACTGCTGCACCTGAGCAGGCAGGAGGCGGAAGAGGTCAATGAACAGGCTTTGAAATACCTCAACAGGTTGTCGGACCTGTTGTTCGTGACGGCAAGGCACCTGGCCCGTCTCGACGGCGGGAACGAGGTCTACTGGAAAAACCCGCGCAGGGAGCAGAGCCATCAATAGTCAGATCGTGCCGGGCAGTCCGGTGACCATGCACTTCTCCCTCTCGTTTACAGACGGAACCGAAGCCTTCTCCACACTCGGAAACGAGCCGGTTTCCCTGGTCATGGGAGACGGCAGCCTGACGGAAGGCATGGAACTGTCACTCTACGGTCTTGGTGCAGGGGATGAACAAAGCCTGACGCTCTCGCCCGACCAGGCCTTCGGCATGCGGGACAGTGAGAAGATTCACAGCATGCCCCGGGAGGACTTCGGCCCGGAACTGGAACTGAAACCCGGCATCATCGTCGCGTTCGACACACCGTCTGGGGAAGAGCTGGCAGGTACCGTCATAGGCTTCGACGATCAGACGGTGCAGGTGGACTTCAACCACCCCTTGGCTGGGCATGAAGTGGTGTTCGATGTCGAGATTCTCGAAGTCGGCGAACCGCCCGACCCGGCGGATTAGGGCCTGTTAACAGGCCCAAATGAAAATGGAGATACTGCTCGCCAACCCCAGGGGATTTTGCGCCGGCGTGGACCGCGCCATTGAGATCGTTGAGCGTGCCCTGGAGATCTTCGGGGCCCCCATCTATGTGCGTCACGAGGTGGTGCACAACCGGTTCGTGGTTCAGGGCCTCAAGGACCGGGGTGCGATATTCGTGGACGAAGTCTCGGAGGTCCCCGACGGAAACACGGTGATTTTCAGCGCCCACGGGGTCTCAAAGGCGGTTCGGGACGAGGCCGACGGGCGGGACCTGCGGGTCTTCGATGCCACCTGCCCCCTGGTGACCAAGGTGCACCTGGAGGTGGCGCGCCACTGCCGCAACGGCGACGAGGTGGTCCTGATCGGGCACCCGGGCCACCCGGAGGTGGAAGGGACCATGGGGCAGTATCGCTGTCAGAACCGGGGGGGCGGCATCTATCTGGTCGAGGTCCCGGATGACGTGGACAAGCTGGAGGTCAGAAACCCGGAAAAGCTGGCCTATGTGACCCAGACGACCTTGTCCATGGATGACACCGCCCGCGTGGTGGATGCCCTGCGCCGCCGTTATCCCCGCATCCACGGGCCCAAGAAAAATGACATCTGCTACGCCACCCAGAACCGGCAGGACGCGGTCAAGGAACTGGCGGCACGCTGCGATCTGATACTGGTGGTGGGCTCCCCCAACAGCTCCAATTCCAACCGCCTGAAGGAGATAGCCATAAAATCAGGCACACCCGCCTATCTGATCGATGGCGCCGACGACATCAGAGCCGACTGGTTGAACGATGAAATCCAGCACATCGGCGTAACGGCCGGCGCATCGGCGCCGGAGATCCTGGTGTCACGGGTGATAGAGAAGCTGAAGGCTCATGGCGCCAGCGAGGCCAAGCCGCTTCACGGCCGGGAAGAAAAGGTGGTGTTTTCCCTGCCGAAGGCATTGTTGTTGCCTTGAAATTAGTTACCAGCAGTCGTTCGGGCCACGTAATC
>JAHEHQ010000363.1 GCA_024644505.1 Gammaproteobacteria bacterium | reverse complement strand
TTGAAATCAAAGCGGTTTCCCACCTCCCGGTTTGCCTGGTCCACGGCATTCCTCACTTCCTGAATGTCAACTTCAGAGACTATGTCAAATGTTGGCATGAATGAGATTCTCTTATGTGCACTGGTTAAATGCGCGAGGTTAACACATTTGACTATAGGGGCATTTCAGTCAATTAGTTGAGTGGAACCTGCCGGGGAGTACCCGTTTCCGCATTTCACCCCCTCGGATGATGTTTTTCGTGGAGGGTTTTGAGGCGTTCTCGGGCAATGTGGGTGTAGATCTGGGTGGTAGACAGGTCACTGTGACCCAGCAGCATCTGCACCACGCGCAGATCGGCGCCATGATCCAGCAAATGGGTGGCGAAGGCGTGCCGGAGGGTGTGGGGTGAGAGGGAGTCCGGGTCTATTCCGGCCGTCAGGGCATGTTTTTTGAGGCGATACCAGAACGCCTGCCTGGTCATGCCGGCACCCCGTCGGGTGGGGAAGAGATCAGGGCACAACCTGTTATCCAGCAACTCCTGGCGAGGGCCTTTCAGAAACTGTACCAGCCAGTTCAGCGCCTCCTCCCCAAGGGGCACCAATCGTTCCTTGTTGCCCTTGCCGATAACCCGAACCAGCCCCTGGTTGATACTGACTTGATTCAGCCTGAGCCCGACCAGTTCGGAGACCCGCAGACCCGTGGCATAAAGAACCTCCAGCATGACCCGGTCCCGGAAGCTCTCCAGTTCCCCGGTGGGTGGAGCCTGAAGCAAGGCTTCCACCGCGCCTTCGCTGAGTGATTTGGGCAGGGGACGGCCCAGTTTCGGGGCATCGATCCGGGCACTGGGATCCGTTTTGGCCCATCCCTCCCGCAGTGCATGCTGGTAAAACTGGCGCAAACAGGAGAGCAGTCTTGCCGTTGAACGCGGCTTTCTACCCTTGCGTGACTGATCGGCGAGATACTCCAGCAGATCTTCGCGACGTGCGCTCAGCAGCTGCCTGGACCTTTCGGCAAGCAGCCAGGCCGCGAGCTTCCTCAGGTCGCTCTGGTACGCCTGCAGGGTGTTGTTGGACAGACCTCTTTCCATCCACAGCGCATCGGCAAATTGCTCTATGACAACCGCGTCGGTCTCTGACTTCAATGCAGGGGCCCAGGGGATCGATACTCTCCGGCCGTCGTTCTGGTGCAGCAGATCACAGCGGGATTCGAGGGAATTTATCTGTCGTCATAGGGGGCAGCATAATACAATGGACGCTGCTGTCCAGTGCAGGAGCGCCCCGAATATACATGAGGGTTTTCCCGGGGGTTGTTTTCCACATTTTCTGTGGATAACACTGTGGAGAAACTGCAGAAACGGCTTTGGGGGCCTTGTGCCTTCAACCACAGAATCGGATTGGCAATTTTTTGGACAGCTGCCAACAATATTAGAATTTCAACAAGTTATATCATTACGGCACAACCTGGGTGAATTGCCACGTCAGCTGATGGCCCGCTTGAGGCGGCCTGTGGATCATACGTTAAAAATTCTCTTGTTCGTTGCGAAGTTATGAGTAAGCCCCAAGATCAGTTCTGGAGAAAAACAACGCTGGAAAGCCTGGAAAAGTACCAGTGGGAGTCCCTCTGCGACGGTTGTGCCAAGTGCTGCCTGCTCCGGTTCGAGGATGACCTGACCCGGGAGATATTCTATACCAACGTCAGTTGCCGCTATCTGGACCCGGAGCATTGCCGATGCCTGGACTACACAAACAGGACGGACAATGTTCCGGAGTGTGTGACGGTCACCCCCGCGATACTCGAAGACCCCTACTGGCTGCCTTCAACCTGCGCCTACAGGCTGCTGTCGGAGGATAAGGATCTGCCCTGGTGGCATCCCCTGGTATCCGGAAGCTCAGACACCGTAGTGGAATCAGGCAACTCGGTTATGGGACGCGTGGTGAGTGAACTGGACGTGGAAAATCCTGAACATTATCTGGTCGACTGGATATCATGACCGACAGGCTCAAGGTCTCGACGCTGTTTGAATTCCTGGATTCGGTCGGCACCCTTCCCACGATTTTCGATATGGGGCGTCGCATTTCGCCGATCCCCCGGGAAGATTTCCTGCGGTTCGAGAAAACCGAGATACCCTACCCGCTGCCACTCCAGCAGCAAGCCTGGATGGCATTCCTGCTTGGAAACTCCGGCGGCACGCCTGAACGCTTTGTCTGGTTTCTGCGCTTCCCCCTGGATGAGCAGGGGAAGCTGGTCCAGGCGGCAAGGGACGATTTCATGCATCGACTGTTGGAACAGATCGGTGAAAACGCCGAAGCCCTCAAACAGGGGAATGGGCTTGAGAAAGCCGTCGAGGGGAACCCGTACAGTTTCAAGCCCCGGGACGACCGGCTCGCGGTGTTCCATGCCGCGGCCTCCAGGCTGCTCGGGGATGAAGCATCCAGGTATTTCGCCCACGCCCGGGGGTATTTCAGTGGTTCCCTCGGCTGGGACCAGTGGCCCTTTGTGGGCTACCAGGGCATCGCCGACATGGCCGCGCGGGCAGAGGTTCCAAGCAATGCCGCGGCGCTCGCGGCCGCAGTCCCGGTGCTGCCCCTTCGCCCGCTGGAGGCACTCTGTCACTGCCTGGAAAATGCACCGACGCCCGTCGAACTTTCCCGGGCACTCTTCGACAGGGGGATCGACGAACTGAATACAGACCAGCCGGATACCCGGTTGATCACCGCCGTGATACGCGGCATATCCCTGTCAGAGGGGCTGAGCAGTGAGTTCCTCGGCAGGGTGCTTGCCGCACCCTGCTCGCGGGATCCCGGTGTGCTGTCAGCCATAGCCGCAAAATCCTGGGAAAGTCTGACCGATCCTTACCTGGCAGAATCCTACCTTCGTCAGTTGGCGGATAACAGCGATGGCCAGGAGGTCTTCAATGCCTGCATGACAGACCTGCTTTTCCTGCCCGGTATGCGGGCACCGCTGATGAAGGTCTTGAGGGATCCGGATCGAACACCGCCACTGTCCCGGGCGATGGGGGCATTCTTCAGGCGGCTCACCGGCAAGCCGGGACAGGCCTGAACCACGCCGGAAAGACTATTCGAGCATCCAGATCATCACGCTGGCGTCGTCCGCGGTGGTCGCCATGATTCTGCCATTCGGTGCCATGGCTATCGAGCCGCCGCACAGCTTGTGGGACTGGAAACGCCGCACCGTTTCACCGCTTTGCGGATCCAGCATCAATACCGAACTGTCGGTGATCCTGCTGATGCTGGCAAGGTAGGTTTCCGTCGAATCGAACACGATACTGTTGATAATACCGCGATGATCTGTGTCCAGCGTGGTGAGTTTCCGCCGATCCAG
>JAHEHQ010000060.1 GCA_024644505.1 Gammaproteobacteria bacterium | reverse complement strand
CTTTCGAGCGCAAGCTGTTCGTGATCCGCAAGCAGATCGACAACTTCATCCGTGAATCCGCGCAGCTGGGCAAGAACCAGTTCTACTTCACCTCGCTGTCCTCCCGCACCATCACCTACAAAGGCATGTTGCTGGCGGACCAGGTCGGCGAGTATTACCCTGACCTCCTGGATGAAAGGGTCGAATCCGCGCTGGCGCTGGTGCACCAGCGGTTTTCCACCAACACCTTCCCAACCTGGGATCTGGCCCACCCGTTTCGCATGATCGCCCATAACGGGGAGATAAACACGCTGCGGGGCAACGTCAACTGGATGGCGGCGCGCAAGAACTCCATGGCATCGGAGATCCTGGGGGAAGACCTGGAAAAGGTCTGGCCGCTGATCCCGGAGGGCCAGTCCGACTCTGCCTGTTTCGACAACGCCTTGGAACTGCTGGTACAGGGCGGCTACTCCCTGTCCCATGCCATGATGATGTTGATCCCGGAAGCCTGGTTCGGCAACCCGCTGATGGATGAAAAGCGTCGGGCCTTCTATGAGTACCACGCGGCGCTGATGGAGCCCTGGGACGGCCCCGCCGCGGTGGCATTTACCGACGGGCGACAGATCGGGGCCACCCTGGACCGAAACGGTCTGCGTCCGGCGCGCTACCTGATTACCGACGACGACGTGGTGGTCATGGCCTCGGAGATGGGGGTGCTGGACATCCCCGAAGAGAAGATCATCAAGAAGTGGCGCCTGCAGCCCGGAAAGATGTTTCTAATCGACATGGAGCAGGGACGCATCATCGACGATACGGAGATCAAGGAGGGCCTCGCCTCGGCCCAGCCCTACCAGAAATGGCTCGACGAGACCCAGATCAACCTGGATGAACTGCCCCAGGGTGTGGGCGCCATGTCCCCCGATCCGGACACCCTGCGGGATACCCAGCAGGCCTTTGGCTACACCCAGGAAGACCTCAAGTTTCTGCTCACCCCGATGGTGCTGACAGGTCAGGAGGGCACCGGCTCCATGGGGGCGGATAACCCGCCTTCCGTGCTTTCGCGCCGGGCAAAGCATCTGTCCACCTATTTCAAGCAGAACTTCGCCCAGGTGACCAACCCGCCCATCGACCCGATTCGCGAGGAGATCGTGATGTCGCTGGTGTCCCTGATAGGCCCGCGGCCCAATCTGCTGGCCCACGACGACGGCGGCACCAACATGCGGCTGGGCGTGAGTCAGCCGGTGCTGACCAATACCGATCTCGAGCGTATACGCGAAATCGAAGACAACACCGGGGGCGCCTTTCGAACCCGAACCCTGGGCATCTGCTATCCCGCCGAGCAGGGCGCCGAGGGCATGAAGCCGGCGCTGGATGCGCTGTGCATCCAGGCCGAGGTGGCAGTGGGAGAGGGTTACAACATCCTGATCCTCTCCGACCGCCGGATCGATGCGGATTTCGTTGCCATTCCGGCGCTGCTTGCCACGTCCGCGGTCCATCATCATCTGATCCGCAAGGGTCTGCGCACCGAATCGGGCCTTGTGGTGGAGACGGGTTCGGCACTGGAAATACACCATTTCGCCACCCTGGCGGGATATGGCGCCGAAGCGGTCAACCCCTACGTGGCGTTCGACACCGTTCAGTCCATGCTGGGTGTTCTGCCGGAAAAGCTGAGTTTCGAAGAAGCCCAGAAACGCTACATCAAGGCAGTCGGGAAGGGACTCAAAAAGGTGATGTCCAAGATGGGCATCTCCACGTACCAGTCTTACTGCGGCGCCCAGATCTTCGATGCCCTCGGGCTGTCGACGACCTTCGTGGAGCAGTACTTCACCGGCACCGCGACCACCGTGGAGGGTGCCGGGCTCAAGCAGATCTCCCAGGAAGCGGTGCGCTGGCACAGCGACGCCTTCGGCCAGAGTCCCATCTACCGCAAGAACCTCGATGTGGGGGGCGACTACGCCTACCGGCTGCGCGGGGAGGACCATGTCTGGACCCCGGAGACCATATCCAAACTGCAGCACGCCACCCGTGCCAAGGATTGGAATACCTACCAGGACTATGCCCGGGTCATCAACGAACAACAGGAGCGGCTGCTGACCTTCCGGGGTCTCTTCGATCTGAAGGTTGCCGATGAGGAGATACCCCTCGACGAGGTGGAACCCGCCTCCGAGATCGTAAAACGCTTTGCCACCGGCGCCATGTCCTTCGGCAGTATCTCTTACGAGGCTCACTCCACCCTGGCCATTGCGATGAACAGCCTCGGCGGTAAATCCAATACCGGCGAAGGCGGTGAAGAGCGGGAGCGGTTCGCCCCGCTGCCGGATGGCAGCCGCAACCCTGAGCGCTCAGCCATCAAACAAGTGGCCTCGGGTCGTTTCGGGGTGACCAACGAGTATCTGGTCAATTCCGATGACATCCAGATCAAGATGGCCCAGGGGGCGAAGCCCGGCGAGGGCGGTCAGCTCCCGGGACACAAGGTCAACGCCCAGATTGCCCGGGTACGCCATTCCACACCGGGGGTCGGTCTCATCTCACCGCCGCCCCATCATGACATCTATTCCATCGAGGATCTGGCGCAGCTGATCCATGATCTCAAGAACGTCAATCCCGGGGCGCGTATCTCGGTGAAGCTGGTCTCCGAAGTCGGGGTGGGCACCGTGGCGGCGGGGGTCTCCAAGGCCCATGCCGATCATGTGACCATTGCGGGGTATGACGGCGGTACCGGCGCCAGTCCGCTTACCTCGATAAAGCATGCGGGATCCGCCTGGGAGATCGGCCTCGCCGAAACCCACCAGACCCTGGTGCTGAATCGCCTGCGCGGCCGCATCGCGGTGCAGGTGGACGGCGGGTTGCGCACCGGCCGTGACGTGGTGATCGGCGCCCTGCTGGGGGCCGACGAGTTCGGGTTTGCCACCGCGCCCCTGATCGTGGAGGGGTGCGTCATGATGCGCAAATGCCACCTCAACACCTGCCCCGTGGGCGTGGCCACCCAGGACCCGGAGCTGCGCAGGCGCTTCACCGGCAAACCGGAGCACGTGATCAACTACTTTTTCTTCGTCGCCGAAGAGGTGCGCCAGTGGATGGCCCGGCTGGGCTTTCGAAAGTTCGACGACATGATCGGGCAGATGCAGTGTCTGGACATGCGCAAGGCCATCGACCATTGGAAGGCACAGGGGCTGGATTATTCCCGCATTCTTACCAAGCCGGAAGTGGACGAATCGGTTGCACTCTACAATTGCGAATGGCAGGACCACGGGCTCGACCGTGCCGCAGATCATCGCCTGATGGAAGCGGCCGCACCTGCCCTGGAACAGGGCAAGCCGGTACGCATCGAAACCGGCATTCAGAACTATAACCGCACCTTTGGCGCCATGCTCTCGGGGCGGGTGGCGGAGCGCTACGGGTTCGAGGGCCTGCCGGACGACACCATCTATATCAAGGCCAAGGGAACGGCGGGTCAGTCCTTCGGGGCCTGGCTGGCAAAAGGCGTGACCATAGAGCTGGCGGGTGAGGGCAACGATTATGTGGGCAAGGGGCTCTCCGGCGGCCGCCTCGTGATCTACCCACCCGAGAACTCCGGGATCGAGAAGGCCGAGGAGAACATCATCGTCGGCAATACCGTGCTCTACGGCGCCATCGCCGGCGAATGTTATTTTCGCGGGGTGGCCGGGGAACGCTTTGGTGTCCGCAATTCCGGCGCCCAGGCAGTCGTCGAGGGGGTCGGCGATCACGGCTGCGAGTACATGACCGGCGGCGTGGTGGTCTGCCTCGGTTCCACCGGGCGCAACTTTGCCGCGGGCATGTCCGGGGGCGTGGCCTACGTGCTGGACGAGGACGGGACCTTCGAGCAGCGCTGCAATCTCTCCATGGTGGAGCTGGAACCCGTCCAGGAGGAAGACGACGCGTTGGAGGCGCTGGACCACCAGGGCGGTGATCTGGAGACCCACGGCCTGGTGGATGTCAGCCACGACATGACCCGCTTCGACGCGCTTCGGCTGCGTCTGCTGATCGAGAAGCACCGGCGTTACACCAACAGCGCGGTGGCCCAGGGGATTCTCGACAATTGGAGCGAGTTCCTGCCCAAGTTTGTAAAAGTGATGCCCGTGGACTATCGAAGGGCCCTGCAGGAGATGCAGGTCCGGCAGCGCACCCATGGCAACGATGTGAGCAAGGGGGCCAGTAATGGGTAAGCCAACCGGATTCATGGAGTACACCAGGCAGGAACGGACCTATGCCCCGGCCGCGGATCGGGTGACCCATTTCGAGGAATTCGTCATCCCCTTGAGCGAAGACGACCTGAGTGTTCAGGGCGCCCGCTGCATGGATTGCGGCATTCCCTACTGCCACACGGGATGCCCGGTGAACAACCTGATTCCGGATTGGAACGACTCCGTATACCGGAATGACTGGCAGAGGGCGGTGGATGTGCTGCATTCCACCAACAATTTCCCGGAGTTCACCGGCCGCATCTGTCCCGCACCCTGCGAGGCGTCCTGCACCCTGAATCTGGACGACGCCCCGGTCACCATCAAGACCATCGAATTCAGTATCGTGGAAAAGGCCTGGGAGGAGGGCTGGATCCAGCCTGTCATAGCACGCCACAAGAGCGGCAAGCGTGTCGCCGTCGTGGGTTCGGGCCCGGCGGGCCTGGCCTGCGCCCAGCAGCTTGCCCGGGCCGGCCACACAGTGAAGGTCTACGAGAAGCAGGACCGGGTCGGTGGTCTGCTGCGCTATGGCATCCCCGATTTCAAGATGGACAAAAAGGTGATAGACCGCCGCATGGGGCAGATGAAGGCCGAGGGCGTCCAGTTTCACGCCAATACACACATCGGCGTGGACATCCCGGTGCGCAAACTGGTGGATGAATTCCACGCCGTGGTGCTTGCCGGCGGTTCGGAGCAGCCCCGGGATCTGCCCATTCCCGGGAGGGAACTCAACGGCGTGCACTTCGCCATGGATTTCCTGCGTCTCAACAACCACCGGGTGCAGGGTGACGAGATTCCCATGAAGGAAGAGATCCTGGCCGCCGGCAAGCATGTGCTGGTGATCGGCGGCGGCGACACCGGGTCGGACTGCATCGGGACCTCGATCCGCCAGCTTGCGGCCTCCGTCACCCAGCTGGAGATCCTCCCGAAACCCCCAGAGAAGGAGAACAAGGCACTGACCTGGCCCAACTGGCCCAACAAGCTTCGCACCTCCTCTTCCCAGGAGGAGGGGTGTGAGCGTATGTGGAGTGTGGCCACCAAGGCCTTTCTGGATGACGGCAAGGGGAATGTCCGGGCCGTCCAGTGCGTCAAGGTGCAATGGGACAAAGACGAGACCGGCAACTGGCAGATGTCCGAAGTGGAAGGATCGGAGTTCGAGCTGAAGGCGGACTTCGTCGCCCTTGCCATGGGCTTCGTGCACCCCGTGCACCAGGGCATGCTGGAAGAACTGAAGGTGGAACTGGACGGCCGCGGCAACGTCAAGGGGACCACTGAAGGGGGCGATGCCTATCAGACCTCCATAGACGGTATCTTCAGTGCCGGCGATATGCGTCGCGGTCAGTCGCTGGTGGTTTGGGCCATCCGGGAAGGGCGCCAGTGCGCCCGTGCGGTGGATGAGTACCTGATGGGCACTACCGAACTGCCAAGATAAGTGCAGGATGCGGTGAGCGCAGCGAGCCGCATCGGTCACTGGCCCGCCTCATGGTGTAGAATCAGACTCCCGACCATGGAGTCCGTAGGAAAACCGCATTGTCCAACCTGAAAAACGACCGCTTTCTGCGGGCCCTGCTCCTTGAACCGGTGGATGTAACCCCTGTCTGGATGATGCGCCAGGCAGGACGCTATCTGCCCGAATACCGGGAGACCCGGGCCAGGGCAGGCAGTTTCCTGGATCTGTGCAAGAACCCCGACCTGGCCTGCGAGGTTACCCTGCAGCCCCTCGAACGCTTTCCGCTGGACGCCGCCATCCTGTTTTCAGACATTCTCACTGTCCCCGACGCGATGGGGCTGGGTCTCTATTTCAGCGAGGGGGAGGGTCCCCGCTTTCACAACCCGGTACAGGATGAACAGGCCGTGCGTGCGTTGGGTGTGCCGGATCCCGAGCAGGACCTGGGTTATGTGATGGAAGCGGTGCGCACCATCCGCAGGGAGTTGGACGGCCGGGTCCCTTTAATCGGTTTTTCCGGAAGCCCCTGGACGCTGGCCACCTACATGGTGGAAGGTGCGGGCAGCAAGAACTTCTCGAAGGTCAAGGGGATGCTGTTCGACCGGCCGGACCTGATGCACCATATGCTCGGGGTCACGGCGGATGCCGTAACCGCCTATCTCAACGGCCAGGTGGCAGCCGGTGCCCAGGCGCTGATGATTTTCGATACCTGGGGCGGTGTACTGAGCCCCAGGGATTACCGGGCGTTTTCCCTGGCCTACATGGCGCGTATCGTCAAGGGCCTGAAACGGGAAAACGAGGGCCGCCGGGTGCCGGTCATCCTCTTTACCAAGGGCGGCGGCCAGTGGCTGGCTCAAATGGCCGAAACGGGCTGTGATGCCCTGGGCGTGGACTGGACCACCGACCTGTCCGAGGCCCGCCGTCTGACCGGCGGCCGGCTGGCGCTTCAGGGCAACCTCGATCCCTGTGTCCTACACGCCTCCCCCCAACGCATCCGGGAGGAGGTTGGCCGGGTGCTCGAAAGCTACGGCAGGGGCACGGGGCATGTCTTCAACCTCGGCCACGGCATCCACCCCGACGTAAACCCGGACCATGCCGCGGCGCTGGTCCAGGCCGTCCACGACCTAAGCCCGGCCTATCATTAGAGCGGTCAGCGGTCAGCCCTTGGCACCAAGTGATGTAGGGCCGAATTCATTGGGCCAAAAGCCTTAACCCGTGTTTCGCAAGCTCAACACAGGCTACCCGACTATTCTATTCTTGGCCCTTGGCCCTTGGCCCTTGGCCCTTGGCCCTTGACCCTCGGCCTCAACCGTTTTGATAGATCAGCTTCCGTCGCACCAGCCATTTCTCGATCTCAACCGCGAACAATACCAGGGAGGAAAGCGCGAAGCAGATGGCCAGGTCCTGCAGCGGCAGTGGCTGGGTGTGGAAGATGGCATTGAGTGCCGGAACGTATATCACCATCAGCTGCAGCAGTATGGTGAGCAGTACGGCACCGAGCATTGGCAGGTTGCTGGTCAGACCCAGCTTGAAAATGGAGACATGCTCGCTGCGCACCGCCAGTGAATGAAACAACTGGGAGACTGTGAGCACGGTGAAAACCACGGTCTGCCAGTATTCGACACCGCGGGAAATGGCCCAGGCCTGGGAAACGATGGATACGCCGCCGACGAACAGGCCCACCCAGATGATGTGCTGCCACATGCCGTGAGCAAAGATGTTCTCACGCGAGGGACGCGGTGGGCGTCTCATGAGTCCCGGTTCGGCAGTGAAGGCCAGACTGGGCAGGCCGTCGGTTGCGAGATTGATCCAGAGGATGTGGATCGGCAGCAAAGGTATAGGCAAGCCCAGAAACGGCGCCAGGAACAGCGTCCAGATCTCCCCGGAGTTTGAGCTCATGGTGTCCTTGATGAACTTCCGGATGTTGTCGTAAATGTGACGCCCGGCACGCACCGCATGGAAGATGGTGCTGGAGTTGTCGTCGAGCAGCACCATGTCCGCCGCTTCCCGTGCCACGTCCGTGCCCTTTTTCCCCATGGCGACGCCAATGCCGGCACGTTTCAATGCCGGTGCATCGTTGACGTCGTCGCCGGTCATGGCGACAAACTCATCCTTGGCCTGGAGTTCCCTGACGATGCGCAGTTTCTGTTCCGGGCTGACCCGGGCGTAGACTCGCACTGACTCCACCATTCCGGAAAAAGCCTCATCGTCCAGCCTTTCGAGTTCCGCCCCGGTCAGCATGCGGCCGTCGTCTTTCAGGATGCCCAGTCGTCTGGCGATGGCCTGGGCGGTGCCCGGGTGGTCGCCGGTGATCATCACCGGCGTGATGCCCGCGGTCAGGCAGTCTGCCACGGCCTGGGGCACCTCCGGCCTCGGCGGGTCGATGAGGGTGACAAGACCGAGAAACGTCAGCTCTCTTTCGATTGTCTCCGCTTCCGTTTCCGCCCCGGGCTTACCGTCGAGAATACGCCTGGCCACGGCAAGAACCCGGTAACCCTCACCAGCCAGTTGCTCCGCCCGCGCCAGCACTTCATCCGGATCGAAAGGCATATCACCGTTCATGCCCAGAGTGGCCGTGCACTGACGCAGCACCCTTTCCGGTGCACCCTTCACGAAGGCCACCCGGCCGCCGTCCGTGCGGTGCAGGGTGGTCATCTGTTTGCGCGCGCTGTCGAAGGGTATGGCCGAAACCCTTGGCAGTTTCTGCTCCAAAGAGGCCTTTTCATACCCGGCCCGCTCCCCGGCCTCGAAAATCGCAAGCTCAGTGGGTTCACCGGTCTGGTGCCCGTCCATCTGTGAAACGTCGTTGTTCAACACCATGGCACATCCCAGTTCCGACCAGGGTGGGCCGGCTTCTGGGCCGGGGAGGCTGTCCCGTAACTGCCCCTCTGCAAAAAACCGTTCTGCGGTCATGCGGTTCTGGGTCAGGGTGCCGGTCTTGTCGGCGCAGATGTAGGTCACCGATCCCAGGGTCTCCACCGCCGGGAGGTTACGCACCAGGGCGTTGTGGCGGATCAGCTTCCGCGCACCTAACGCAAGGGAGATGGTCACCACGGCCGGCAGCGCCTCGGGTATCGCCGCCACCGCCAGGCTTACCGCGGTCAGAAACATCAGCATCACCGGCTGACCCTGCAGCAGGCCGGCGATGAAGACCACCACACAAATGGCAAGTACGGCCAGGCCAAGGTACCGTCCGAAGCGGGTCATGCGCACCTGCAGCGGAGTCTTGACGCCGGCCTCGCTGCTCAGCAGTTTCGCGATGTCGCCGATCTCGGTTTTCAGCCCGGTGGCGTACACCAGGCCGCGCCCGCGGCCCCGGGTTACCGTGCTGCTCTTGTAGGCGCAGTTGCTGCGGTCGCCGATGGGGGCATCCGGTTCGTCCAGGGTTGCCGTCTGCTTCTCGACCGGATGGGATTCACCGGTCAGTGCGGATTCATCGACCTGGAGTTCCTCCGTTTCGAGGAGCCGCACATCCGCCGGTATCATGTTCCCGGCCTCCAGCAGCACCAGATCCCCCGGGACCAGTTCCGAGGACTCGAGGGTCACGGACGCGCCGTCCCGGAGCACCATGGCCTTGGGTGCCGACATGGCCCTCAGTGCTGCAACGGCGCGTTCGGCGCGAAATTCCTGCACCGTACCGATAATGGCATTCAGGACCACGATGACCAGGATGGCGATGGTGTCCTGGGGTTCTCCGACGAACCCAGAGATCAGCGCGGCTGCCAGCAGGATGACGATCATGAAATCGGTGAACTGGCGCAGGAACATGATGGCCGGGGAGCGCCGTTGGGCCTCAGGAAGGGCGTTGGGACCATGTTGGGCCAGGCGCTTCCGGGCATCGGCGCCCGACAGCCCGGTTTCCGACGCGTTGAGACGTCGCAGGGCCTCAGTGCCTTCTATGAGGTGCCAGTCCGTCATAAAGGATTCGAACTCCCTGATCCGGCAAACCGGAAAAATTATTCGTCATTGTGAATAAGATTTCGGCCCTGAGAGAAATGGTTAGTGCTCCAGGGCAAGATTCATCCGCTCCAACTCCTCGCCGGCCTCGATCCAGGACTCTTCGGCCACGCCAAGGTGCAAATCCACCTCGGCCTTCTCCGCCAGCAGTTTTTTCAGTTCCGCCTTGTTGGCCTCTTCGTAGATATCGCTCTTCGCCAGGGCCTGGTCCAGCTCAGTCTGCCTCAGGCTCAGCTGCTCCACGGACTGTTCCAGGGTTTTCAGCCTGTCGCGCAGGGGCTGCAGGCGGCGGCGCCGTTCCGCCTCCCGGCGTTTTTTGTCTTTCCGCGCACCCGCATGGTGAGACCGGGCCTCCCCGTTGCCGGGGGGGGCTTCGTCCCGGGATGCACGCCGCTGCCCGGCAAGCCATTGTGGATAGGCGTCCAGGTCCTCATTGAACTCTTCCAGGGTTCCGTTGTTCACCAGCAGCAGGCGGTCACAGGCCAGGCGCAGCAGATGCCGGTCGTGGGAGACCATGACCATGGCACCCTGGAACTCCTGCAGTGCCTGGCTCAGGCTGTGGCGCGCCTCCAGGTCCAGATGGTTGGTGGGCTCGTCGAGCAGCAGCAGGTTGGGCCTGCGGTATATCAGGAGCGCCAGCACCAGCCGGGCCTTCTCCCCGCCGGAGAAGGGGGCGACCGGTGTATCGGCGCGGTCGCCGGAAAACCCGAAGCCGCCGATGTAGTTGCGCAGCTCCTGTTCCCTGGTGCTGGCATCCAACCGGCGCAGGTGTTCGAGGGGCGTCTGGTCCGGTCGCAGTTGGTCAAGTTGATGCTGGGCAAAATAGCCGCAGTTCAGATGCAACGCCGGCTGTCTTGCGCCTGCCATGGGTTCGAGCTCGCCCGCCAACAGTTTGATCAGGGTGGATTTCCCGGCCCCGTTTGGACCCAGCAGGCCGATGCGGTCGCCTGGGGAAAGGCTCATGCCAATATCCGCGAGTACGCGGGTTTTGCCGTAGCCGGCAGAGACCTCTTCAATACGCAGCAGGGGATCGGGGTTTTTCTCCGGGGCCGGAAACTGGAAATGGAAAGGAGAGTCGACGTGGGCGGGGGCGATCAACTCCATGCGCTGCAGCGCCTTCAACCGGCTCTGGGCCTGGCGTGCCTTTGTGGCTTTTGCCCTGAACCTTT
>JAHEHQ010000362.1 GCA_024644505.1 Gammaproteobacteria bacterium | reverse complement strand
TGCGCAACACCGCATGGCCTCATTGGAGGGCCAACCCGAAGGGACGGGGCCATTTTTCCCCATGACCGCGTTGCACTTTCGCTTATGTACAGGAAGTACTGTATGCCGCGGGCGCATGGATGCGCAGGAGCGGCGATGTACGGCAGGTACACGGCGCTCAGTGCGCCTTGTCCTGTGAAAAAATGGCTTCCGTCGATGGATATCCGCATAGTGTTAACAGGCCCTATGGCCCACCGCCGCCTGCCGCCGGTTGCCGCTCGAACAGCGCAACGGACTCCACGTGATGGGTATGGGGAAACATGTCCATGACGCCGGCGGAAGTCAATCCGTAGCCATGCCGGTTCACCAGTTCTGCTCCGTCCCTGGCCAGGGTCTCCGGATTGCAGGAGATATACAGGATGCGGGTCACACCCAATCCCGCCAGGTGTTCCAGCACCTCGAGGGCACCTGAACGGGGCGGGTCCAGCAGCGCCAGATCGAACGGCTCGGACATCCAGGACTCCCGCCCAAGGCTGCCGTAGAGATCCGCGGCAAAAAAACGGGCGTTGCCGATACGGTTGTCCCGGGCATTCTCCCTGGCCCTTTCGATCAGTCCGGTGTCACCCTCGATGCCCACCACCTCCCGCGCCCGCCGCGCGAGCGGCAGTGTAAAGTTTCCCAGACCGCAGAAGAGGTCCAGAACCCGGTCTCCTGGGGACGGATCGAGGAGGTCGATGGCGCGATTCACCATCAGCCTGTTCATACCCTGATTGACCTGGGTGAAGTCTCCGGGCTGAAAACTCATGCTCAGGTCATGATCCGGCAACGAATAGCTGAGCCCGGCGGCATTCGACGAAAGACTGCATACGCTGTCAGGTCCCCCTGTCTGCAGATAGGGATGGACCTGATGTTCGGCCCCAAAGGCCTCAAGACTGCGAATATCTTCCGCGCTGGGGGCATCGAGCACCCGAAAGACCAGCACGCAGGCCTGGTCGCCCATGGCTATCTCGATCTGGGGTATTCGATCCCTGATGGACAGCCCGAGTACGAGTTCGCCCAGGGGACCGTGCAGATGGGCCACCCTTGCGTCCAGGACGGGACAGGCCTCGGTTTCGGTAATAAATCCAGACCCCCTCTCCCTGAAGCCGACCAGCACCCGCCCCTTTTTTTCCACATACTTGACCCCGAGGCGGGCCTTGGTGCGGTAGCCCCATGGCTGATGCTCCTTCAAGGGCCCCAGGATCTCCCGCGGTGTCAGACCGCCGGACCGGGAAAACGCATCCAGCAACGACTGCTGCTTGGCCAGAATCTGGGCCGTTGGATCCTGATGCTGCAGACTGCAGCCGCCGCAAACGCCGAATCGATCGCATTGGGGCGTCACCCGGTCGGCAGCCGCCTCCAACACCTGCTCCACCCGGCCTTCGTCCCGTTTGCGGGCAACGCGGGTGTATATGAAGGAAACCCGTTCACCGGGCAGGGCACCGTGGATCCAAACCGGCCTGCCATCGATATGCGACAACCCCCGGCCATCCCCCGTCATGGA
Source organism: Gammaproteobacteria bacterium (assembly GCA_024644505.1). GTDB lineage: Bacteria > Pseudomonadota > Gammaproteobacteria > Chromatiales > Chromatiaceae > JAHEHQ01. The sequence continues at coordinate 1,813 of JAHEHQ010000362.1, read as the reverse complement.
CTCGATGACCGTGATGACAGGTTCCCCTGAAAGTTTTCTGCGTCTGGAATATGCCAAGGGTTCAGCGTTGTTTCCAGGAACCGGAGGCGCTCTGGTACCACCAGCCCCGACCCGCCTTTTCCACCCATACCCCGGCAAAGGTGGATCTCACCTCGGGTTCCCACTCGGGATGGCCGTTGGCCCTGGCGATCGCCTTGTACAGGGCATTGCGGTCTGCGTTTTCATCCCTGACCAGGCCCTCGACCCGGTTCTTTTCCCGCAGCGGCACCGCCGAGGCATCCCTCATCTTCACCTGGGCATCGTTGCCAAAACCGATGGCACCGCTTTCATAATAGGCCCGCAGGCTCTGATGGCGCTGTTTCATACGGGCCTGGAGTTTCCTGATCTCCGGGGTGTCGACGTTGAAGTCCGGTTGCGCCGCATGGGCGCTGGGGATCAGAAAATCTACCATGCGTGCCGCCAGCCCATGGGTGTGGATGACTCGGATAGCGGCACCCTTGTCTTTGGCGGGAGACTGTTTACCCAGGATGTCGTCGACGATCTGCTCCGCGGCCTCTTCCGCCTGGGCGGCGGGAAAATAGATATTGATGGTGACACATGCCGCAAGCAGCATCAGACCGGCGAGCAGGCCGGTGGCGCGAATCATTTTCATTGAGATTGCCTCCGAAGTAGATTGGATGTGTTACTGGATGACGGGGGTCCCGCCCTCCGAAATCTCGACCAGCTTGTCGACCAGGACCTCCCAGTCGGTGCGTCGATTGAAACCCACGATATCGATGCGTGGAATGCCGCCGCCCTTGACCAGATAATAGCCCTGCTTTGCGGGTTCTACCCCTCCCATTTCGCAGACGCCCCGCTTCAGCGTGCAACTGATCCCCAGCCGGGAGTAGCCGAACTCCTCGAACATCTGCAGGAAGCTGCGGGATATGGCACCGGAGACGCCGGAGCCGCCGAGATCGGAGATGTTATCCACTGCCCGTTGGCTGATCCTGTGGCGGCTGCGATCCTCTTCCGGGGTATTGAAGCGGGCGTCGAAGGAAACCGGGCGCCAGTTCTCCAGGCGCAGACCGTCCACCCTGCCCTCCAGCTTTCCGGTAATCTTACCAAAGGAGAAGGTCCGGGTCAGGGTCTCCAGGTCCAGTTCCCGCAATTCGATCTCGGCCTTCAGCACCGGCAACGGGCCCAGCAGATCCTCGAGACGAAGTTCCCTGACCAGGATGCGCCCATCGAAGACCCTGATCAACAGGGTGCCGTCGACGTGGAGCGTACCTTCTTCGTAGGAGACCCGGGGGATCATGCCCGAGAGTACGCCGGAGAGTTCGGGCCACCCGAGAGCCCGGCTTACCAGGTTCATCGATATGGGCGTCAGGAAACCCTGAAAAGCGAGCCCGGGCCCGGAATCAAGCTGCTCGAGTTCGAACCGTTCCGCCTGAAGGGTGCCGTCGAGCACGGGGATTTTCGTGGGGGCCGAAAGTGTCACGCCCTGCCCGGATGCCTGCAGGGAGAGTTCTGACGGCCCTATCTCTATCCCTTCGAACAGGTGTCCGCCCCGCCAGGAGATCAGGCTCGCGGGCGCCAGCCCTTCCCCGCGCCAATAAAGTGCCCCGTTCAGACCTTCGAATCCGAAGACCTTCCGCCCGGAACCGTCGCTGTCCGGCTGTTCCAGCCCCACGTCCTTCAGATTCAGCGTCACCTGGGGCTCCGGGGCCAGAAGCAGTTCCCCGGACAGGTTTCCGCGGACCTGCATGCGCTCCATCACGGGGCCGCCGAACACCGGTTTCACATAGTTATCGAATAGGGCCGACAGCCCGGC
>JAHEHQ010000361.1 GCA_024644505.1 Gammaproteobacteria bacterium | reverse complement strand
CCCTGAGAACAGTCTGTCATCATGAAACTCCGCAATATCGCCATCATCGCCCATGTGGATCATGGCAAGACCACACTCGTAGACCAGTTGTTGCAGCAGTCCGGAACCCTCGGCGACCGATTCGGTGCCGTGGAACGGGTGATGGATTCCAATGATCTGGAACGGGAACGGGGAATCACCATCCTCTCCAAGAATACCGCGATCAACTGGGAGGGGTACCGCATCAATATCGTGGATACTCCGGGACATGCGGATTTCGGTGGCGAAGTGGAACGGGTGCTGTCCATGGTGGATTCGGTGCTGTTGTTGGTTGACGCGGTTGAGGGCCCGATGCCCCAGACCCGTTTCGTAACCCAGAAGGCATTCAAGCATGGCCTGAAACCTATCGTTGTGGTTAACAAGATCGACCGGGAGGGAGCCCGTCCCGACTGGGTGATCGATCAGACCTTTGATCTCTTCGACCGTCTTGGGGCCAGCGAGGATCAGCTGGATTTCCCGATCATCTATGCCTCGGCCATCAACGGATATGCCTGCCTGGATCCAAGCTCCAGGCAGGGAGATATGTCGCCGCTGTTCGAGGCCATCGTGAAAAACTGTCCGATGCCCGATGTGAATCCGGACGGGGCGTTTCAGATGCAGATTTCCACACTGGACTACAACAGCTATGTGGGTGCGATAGCCATTGGAAAGATCACCAGGGGGACAGTGCGCCGGAACATGCCGATTACGGTGATAAAACGCGACGGTGACGAACACAAGGCCAAGACAGGCCAGGTCTTCGGTTTTCTCGGCCTCAACCGGGTAGAGGTTGAAACGGCCTCCGCCGGGGATATCGTGGCGCTCACCGGTATCGAAGCCCCCAACGTGTCCGATACCCTTTGTAATCCTGATGTGGTGGAGGCACTGCCGCCGCTGACGGTGGATGAACCCACGGTCAGCATGACCTTCCAGATCAACAACTCCCCCTTCGCGGGGCGTGAGGGCAAGTACCTGACCTCAAGGCAGCTCAAGGATCGTCTGGAAAGGGAGCTGATACATAATGTGGCGCTGCGTGTGGAAGAGGGGAACGACCCGGAAAAATTCCGTGTGTCGGGACGGGGCGAACTTCATCTGTCCATTCTTCTCGAGAATATGCGCCGGGAAGGTTACGAGTTGGCTGTTTCCAGACCGGAGGTGATTTTCCGGGAGATCAACGGCGAGATCTGCGAGCCATTCGAGCAGCTCACCGTGGATGTGGAAGAGCGCTTTCAGGGTAATGTCATGGAAGTGCTCGGGGAGCGGCGGGGGGATCTGGTCGACATGGTGCCCGACGGCCGGGGTCGGGTGCGCCTGGATTATGTCATTCCCTCCCGGGGACTCATCGGATTCCAGACGGAGTTTATGACACTGACATCGGGTTCCGGCCTGATTTACCACGTATTTGACCGCTATGGGACGGCCAGGCAGGGGGGGATCGCACCGCGCAAGAACGGAACCCTCATATCCAATTCAACGGGCAAGGCGCTGGGTTACGCCCTGTTCAACCTGCAGGAGCGGGGCCGGCTTTTTGTCAAGCCGGGAGACAGTGTCTATGAGGGGCAGGTTGTGGGTATTCATTCACGCAACAATGATTTGACGGTCAATCCCCTGAAGGCAAAGCAGCTGACCAATATCCGTGCAGCGGGCAGCGATGAGAACATCCTTTTGACCCCGCCGGTTGTCTTCTCCCTGGAGCAGGCCCTGGAGTTTATCGAAGATGATGAACTGGTAGAGGTGACACCAACGGCGATCCGGGTAAGAAAACGCCATCTCCACGAGCATGAGCGCAAGCGGGCGGCGAGACAGAGGTCCGCAGGCTGAAAATGAAAAACCCCGAAAGCAATCCTTGCTATCGGGGCGGTGTCGCCGGGCTTGGTTGGTAAAGGGTCCACCCTCCCTGGAGCCGTCCTTAGGAAGTTGTCCCAATCCATTGAGTATCCGTGTGTGGCGACAATTACAAGAATGGCACACCGGAGGCACAGTTATTAGTGGGACTTTTCCTTCAGACGTGTAAGGATTTTCTGAAGACGAATTAAGTGTTACCGAGGGGTAGTCTGGTGATTGGACTGTTGCAGCGGGTTACCGGGGCCAGAGTGGATGTAGGGGGGGCTTGTGTCGGAAAGATCGACAGCGGGCTTCTCGTTCTGGTGGGCATAGAGCGCGGCGATAACGAAGCCCATGCCGATCGGCTGTTGGAACGGCTGCTCGGCTATCGGGTTTTTGCCGATTCCCAGGGGCGTATGAACCTCAGTGTCAGGGATGTGGGCGGGGGCTTGTTGCTCGTTCCCCAGTTCACCCTGGTTGCCGACACACGAAAGGGTACGCGCCCCGGTTTTTCCGGTGGTGCGGCCCCGGACCTGGGCCGGCACCTCTTTGAGTATTTGTGCAAACAGGCCGGTGGCGCTCACCAGCCGATGGCCAATGGGATATTCGGCGCGGACATGCAGGTGACCCTGACCAACGACGGACCGGTCACCTTCTGGCTCCGGGTGCCGGGTTCTTGATCTCGCAGGACAACGGAGTCCTGCATTTGCTTTCGATATCGCATAAAATGCCGGTTTCACCCTCCGGGAACCGCGCTCCAGCGCAATAACCGGACATAGGCAAAATCATAAACCTGTCAGGGACTGTTTCATGCAGCGTAAAGCGGAAGTCGAACGAGACACCCTCGAGACCCGGATCAAGGTCAAACTGAATCTGGATGGCAGCGGAAGTTCCACATTCGATACGGGCCTGCCGTTCCTGGAGCATATGCTGGATCAGGTGTCGCGGCATGGTCTGATCGATCTGGACATCCGTGCCCAGGGGGATCTCCATATTGACGGGCATCACACGGTCGAGGATATCGGAATCACGTTCGGCCAGGCGGTAGCCAGGGCGGTGGGCGACAAGAAGGGCATACGCAGGTATGGGCATGCCTATGTGCCGCTGGATGAAGCGTTGTCCAGGGTGGTTATCGATTTTTCGGGGCGCCCCGGCATGGAGTTTCATGTGGAATTTGCCGGTGCGAGGATCGGGGACTTCGATACGGAACTGGTCCATGAATTCTTCCAGGGATTCGTGAACCACGCCGGGGTGACGCTGCACGCGGATTCCCTGCGCGGGCGCAATTCCCACCATGTCGCCGAGACCCTGTTCAAGGCCTTCGGCCGTGCCCTGCGGATGGCCCTGGAACTGGATCCGCGCATGGCCGGTCAACTGCCGAGCACCAAGGGCTCCCTCTGATGTCCCAGACCATCGCCGTCATCGATTACGGCATGGGCAACCTGCGCTCTGTATCAAAGGCTGTCGAGCATGTCGCAGACGCTGAAGACAAGGTGCTGGTTACCGATGA
>JAHEHQ010000360.1 GCA_024644505.1 Gammaproteobacteria bacterium | reverse complement strand
TAAGTCTCCGTTATGAAGTTCAGTGCCCAGTCCCCGTGCAAGGCAATCAGCTGTTCCGTGGAAAGCTGGTCGAAATCCAGGGCCTCCTGGAGGCGCATCTCGTTGAGGAACCCGGGCAGAAAGCCGTCTCTGAAGTCTGACTCGATGTTCTCGCCGTTGCGCGCCAGCCAGAAAGCGGACATGGGGCCGGGCGGGCGACGCAAGCGTGAACTTTCTTCGAAACGGTTCACGTAAAGCGCACCGAATACGGGATTGACAAAGGGCGCCGCATCTTCTTCCACGTCGTAGGGAATGCCCAGGGACCGGCAGGCCAGGTCGGTGCTGCCGCCGGCGGCCCACAGCCGCTCCATCAGGGAGACACTCAGGGGCGTTGGCCTGGGCAGGAGTTCGGACAACTCGTTCTGGGCAAGAAATACGTCGCTCACGGAAATGTCTTCCGAAGCCAGTTTCAGCAGCTTTATTCTCTCCCGTTCGAACGCAGCCTCGATACCGGGTCTGTCGTGCACCGAAGCCGTGATGTCCCGGGCCTGCACAAGCTGAAACCTGCCGTCGAAATAGACCCATTCGATGTCCTGTGGCTTGCCGAACAGTCTTTCCACACGCCGGCCCATTTCCAGAACGGGCGTCAGATCGATGGGGGCGGTTTTGCCATCCATCGGCCGGTGGCTGCGTGTACCAAAGCTGTAGGAATCCGGGGTCACCTTGCCGCTGACCAGCGATTCACCCAGGCCGGACACCATCTCAACCATGCAGCAACCGGCCGAATTCGGGTGTTCGGTAAAAAGAACCCCCGCATAGGCGGCATTGACCATGGCCTGAACAAGGGCGCCGCCTTTTTCCTCCGTCTCTCCGGAATAGGCGTTGCTGCGCTGGGAGTTCATGGACAGGCGGACCTTCATCAACGCCTCCACCAGACCCTCATGGGGAACGTTGAGGATGGACTCGAATACGCCGGCATAGCTCTGGGATGCGCCGTCCTCGTTCAGGCCGGAGCTTCGTACGGCCACGGAATCAGCGCCGAGCCGCTTCCAATGTCGCGACAACAGGGAAAGTTCGTCGGCAGTCATGGACAACTGCGCTTCGGCGCCATCGGGATTGGGCCGGGCCAGAACCTTGCTGGTAACCACGAAACCGTCCGGCACCGGCAGACCGTTCTGCATGAGGAGGCTGAGCCTGGTTGCCTTGTGTCCCGCAGCCGGGTACCGGTGCGCCTCCGCCAGGCTGATGACACCCGGATCCTCAAGCTTCGTCTCCACGGCCTGAGTCACGGCGGGCATCACTCGATCCTGTGTGCCCCGCCAGAGCAGCCTGAACATCAGCGTTTGAACGAAAAGCAGCGAGACATTGATTACCAGGTACAGGTTCACCGCTGCATTCAGCTGATGGGTAAGCACCCAGATCAATCCGCCACCGGCGGCATACAGGAGCAGGAACGCGGCGCTGCGTTTGGATCCGGTGAAGACCATATAGCCGACAAACAGAAGGGTCACCATTGCCGGCAACAAATAGCTCGAATCTTCGCTGGACGCATTGGGCAACCAAAGGAAGGGCGAATCCCAGTGCCCGGCACTTTCGTTGACCACCGTAAAGAAGACCAGAAACACGACCAGCTGCGCTATGGAGCCGACGAGGTTTCGCATCGGCGTCAGGTTCTTGCGCCGATAGAGTCTGACGGTCGCCTTGGACAGGCGAGGCGGATCGTTGATTAACCGCTGCTTGAGATTCGCGATCTCCGGCGCAAGGGTGCGTTGTATCATCCGGTCCCGCTCGGACTTCCAGGTAAACGGCAGGGTGATCAGCCGAAGCATTATTACCAACAGAAGTATCGCCACGGAAAACCGCCCCGTGGCCTCCGTCATCCATTGGAGACCGGCAGTCAGGGGGGCTGAAATCATCCCGAGCACGGTCATGGTTTCGGGGGTCTCGCCCGAAGCGGGCAGGAAGAACTCATGGGGTACGGTGTAGCGCCCGAGATACTCATAACCCATTTCTGATAATCGGGAGCCCAGGATCTTGCCGTAGAAACAGCTGCGCTTGTCGTAACAGGGGGCTATCACGGGTTTCGACGGAAGTGTGCTTAATTGCTCGATCACCTCGCTGGACGGCAGCTTCCTCAACGGTATGTTGACCGCGCCGGGAAGATGGTCGAGGGCGAAATCCCCCGGATAGCGGACATCCACGAACTGGATATCCCGTTCCTTGACCAGGCTCTGGACTTCGGGGGTGTCCAGCAGGACATCCCTGTTAGGATAATCCGGCAGGTTACGTAACTCCTCTGCGGACTCGGCCCGGGAAAACTCCAGGGGGTATCCGTCAGCGAGCCACTTTTCGTAGCCGCCGACGACAAAGTTGCAGGCCTTTCCCTCTTTGGAGAACTCTTTGCATAGCTCGGAGCTGCGATTGCCCGAGTAGCAGAGTAAAACCGTCTGTTTGCCGTTTTTAATCAGATTCGCGTGGTTTTCGCGAAGATCGGGATAGCGGCGATGCCAGCTGCCCTCGATGCGCCCCATGGCCACCTCTTCGGGCTCCCGCACATCGATCAGGTTCAAGGGCCGTCCTTCTTCAATCCACTTGGCAAGCTGGGTGTTTTCAATACCCAGCGGATGGCCGATCTGGTCACTCATTTTGAGGGTCTTGAGCGAGGTGTCCCCCACCGATTTACCGGCTTCCACCGAACTTCTAATCAGGTTTGTCTGCAGACGCCGGTTTTTTTCGTCGATGGCGGCGGTATGCTGCAGTATGTTGGCGCCGATGGATATAACCAGCAGCACCATGAAAAAGCGGAAGAACCAGCGCCAAAACCTGGAACGGGTTGAGCGCTTTTCAATGGCCATCCGCCCGGCTGCGCCCCGACCCGAGACCGCAAATCCGGTAAACAGGACACTGACCAGACCCAGCACCTGGGCCACGCTGGCCGACAGACCGATGACCAGATCCGGGGAGGGAATGGCCCAGGCAGGCGAAGCGGTGCACAGCAGAAGCGCCGCCCACCACAGGGGACGGAAGAGAAAACGTCTCTTTTCTAATCTGTTGTCAGACTGCGGCATAAGAAGGCCGTTCCAAATCGTCGTTTTCATTATTGGAATTATCTGAAAGCCACTTCGACAGCTTTTCGCAGAGGGCTTCATACTCGAACGGCTTGGCCAGGTAATCATCCATGCCCGCGTCAAAACATTTTTCTGCATCCCCCGCCATGGCATTGGCGGTAAGGGCAACGATGGGTATGTGCCGGCCGTCCTGCTCGGAAGCCCGGATGCGCCGGGTTGCCTCGTAGCCGTCCAACACCGGCATCTGGCAGTCCATCAGGATCAGATCATAGTGATCATGCTCCAGGGCCCGGAGCGCCTGCTCGCCATC
>JAHEHQ010000059.1:3273-10841 GCA_024644505.1 Gammaproteobacteria bacterium | reverse complement strand
AGATTCCCCTGTTCCTGCTTGTGGTCGTCATCTCCGGTCTGATCTCTCACGCGACTGCCAACGTGCGCTACTACTCACTGATTCACCGCAGGCGCATCGAGTCGCTTTAGCAGGTGGGTGATTCGAGCTGAACTGTAGGGTCGAATTCATTCGAACATCGATTGCGGTTGACCGAATGAATTCGGCCCTACAGGGGTAGAAGCCTTTTTTTATCCGAACCGACCAATCCGTGCCGGGATCGGGGTATTATTCCATCTGGTCATAATTCAGAATCCTCAAGGTGTAAAATGCTCTCTCTCCGTGGCGCCCCCTCCCATTCAGATTTCCGCCTGGCAAAACTTGAAAGCCGCCTCCAAGCAGCTTTGGGTCGCCCGGTCACCCTGTATGCCGAGTTTATGCACTTTGCGGAGCTGGATCAGACGCTGACGGAACAGCAGCAGGGGGTTCTGCAGGCCTTGCTCGAGTACGGCCCCCGTCTGCAGGGGCACGATCCCTCAGGGACCCTGTTACTCGTAACTCCCCGTCCCGGGACCATCTCGCCCTGGTCCACCAAGGCCACGGATATTGCACACAACTGCGGTCTGACGAAGATCCAGCGCCTGGAACGGGGCGTTGCCTATTATCTCGACCCGGGTGATGAGTCGGGCGCTCAACTGCAGGAACAGGAACTCAGCCGTGCGATGGCGGTGCTGCACGACCGGATGACCGAAACCCTGTTCCTCGACACGGCGGACGCTGCCTGTCTGTTCGGCCATGCTGAACCCAAGCCGTTCGTCACCGTGGACGTTGTCGAAGGCGGCAAGGCCGCTCTGGAACAGGCCAACCTGGATCTTGGCCTGGCGCTGTCCGATGACGAGATCGACTATCTGGTCGGGAGTTTCCAGTCCCTGGGGCGCAATCCCTCCGACGTGGAGCTGATGATGTTTGCCCAGGCGAATTCGGAACACTGCCGGCACAAGATCTTCAATGCAGACTGGATCATCGACGGCGAACCCCGGGAGCGGTCCCTGTTCGCCATGATACGCAACAGCACCGATTGTTCGCCGGAAGATGTGCTGTCGGCATACAAAGACAACGCGGCAGTGGTCACAGGCCCCGTGGGCGAGCGCTTTTTCCCCGACCCGAAAACCCACAGCTACGGCTACAACCGGGAGCCCGTCCACATCCTGATGAAGGTTGAGACCCACAACCACCCGACCGCGATTTCCCCCAACCCCGGGGCGGCAACGGGCTCCGGAGGAGAGATCCGGGACGAGGGGGCGACCGGTCGCGGTGGTAAACCCAAGGCGGGGCTGACCGGTTTTTCTGTCTCCAATCTGCGCATCCCGGGGCTTGAGCGGCCATGGGAGCTGGACTATGGCAAACCGGGGCGCATCGTCTCCGCGCTGGATATCATGCTGGAGGGGCCCGTCGGCGGGGCCTCCTTCAACAACGAATACGGACGCCCGAATCTGTGCGGCTATTTTCGCACTTACGAACAACAAGTGCCCGGGCCCGATGGCCGGGAGCTGCGCGGTTACCACAAGCCCATCATGCTGGCCGGCGGCCTGGGCAGCATCCGGGAGGCGCATATCGAGAAAAGGAACTTCCCCGCCGGATCCCCCCTGGTGGTATTGGGCGGTCCCGCGATGCTGATCGGGCTTGGCGGAGGCGCGGCATCCTCCATGGCCAGCGGAACCTCGGCGGAAGATCTGGATTTCGCCTCGGTGCAGCGGTCCAACCCGGAGATGGAGCGCCGGTGTCAGGAGGTGATCGACCGCTGTTGGGCCAGGGGTGACGAGAACCCCATCCTTTTCCTGCATGACGTGGGTGCCGGAGGGCTCTCGAACGCGCTGCCCGAATTGATCCACGACTCGGGTCGCGGCGGGCGTTTCGAGCTGCGGGCGGTTCCCAACGACGAACCCGGCATGTCACCCATGGAGATCTGGTGCAACGAGGCCCAGGAACGTTATGTCCTGGCGCTCGACGCGGCCATGCTGGAGGCGTTCAAGGGAATCTGTGAGCGCGAGCGCTGCCCCTACGCCGTGGTCGGTTACGCCACCGACGAGGAGCAGTTGCTGCTGGGGGACGGGCAATTCGAAAACCAGCCCATCGATATCCCGATGAACCTGCTGTTCGGCAAGCCGCCGCGCATGCTCAGGGATGTCAGGCACCGCACGTTTCACAAGCCCGGGCTGGAATTCGGCGGGCTGGACTTGCGGGAGGCGGCCCTGCGTGTACTGCGACTCCCCACCGTCGCCAACAAGACCTTTCTCATCACTATCGGCGACCGGTCCATCACGGGCCAGGTGGCCAGGGACCAGATGGTGGGCCCCTGGCAGGTGCCGGTAGCCGACCTGGCGGTTACCGCCACCGATTATCTGGGTCATACCGGGGAAGCAATGGCCATAGGGGAGCGCACCCCGCTGGCACTGATCGATGCCCCCGCCTCCGGGCGCATGGCCATCGGTGAACTGATAACCAATCTCGCGGCGGCCGCCATCGCAAAGATCGGTGATGTAAAACTTTCCGCCAACTGGATGGCGGCGGCGGGCCACACAGGGGAGGACGCACGGCTCTACGAGACGGTTCAGGCAGTCGGCATGGAACTCTGTCCCGCCCTGGGTATCGCGATTCCGGTGGGCAAGGACTCCATGTCCATGAAGACCGTCTGGGAGGAGGGCGGTGAACAGCGGGAGATGGCGGCACCCCTCTCCCTCATCATATCGGGTTTTGCGCCGGTATCGGACGTGCGGCTGACCCTGACGCCCCAGCTTCGTCGGGATCGGGGCGACACGGACCTGATACTCATCGACCTGGGAAAAGGTGCCAATCGTCTGGGGGCATCCGCCCTGGCCCAGGTGTACGGCCAGGTGGGGGACCATGGGCCGGATCTCAACGACCCCAAGGCGGTCAGGCGCTTTTTCGCGGTCATCCAGGAACTCAACCGGGAAGGGCTGCTGCTTGCCTACCACGATCGCTCCGACGGGGGGTTGCTGGTTGCCCTGTGCGAGATGGCGTTTGCCGGCCGCACGGGTCTGAATATCCAGATAGACGACCTGGGGGACGATGACACTGCGGTATTGTTCAGCGAGGAACTCGGCGCCGTCATCCAGGTGGATCACAGCGATACGGACCAGGTATTGAAGATGCTGCACGATGCCGGGCTGGGAAGGCACAGCCACGTTGTGGCGACCCTGAATGACGATGACAGGATCGAAGTCAGGCGGGGGCAAACCGGCCTGCTCTCGGCGGGCAGGGTGGAACTGCAGCAGGCATGGTCCGAGACCACGCGTGAAATGCAGGCGCTCAGGGACAACCCCGATTGTGCACGGGAGGAGTTCGCCCGTATTGCCGATGCCGACGATCCCGGCATGCAGGTCGGACTCGGTTTTGATCCGGAGCACGACGTGGCGGCACCCATGATTGCCCGGGGCGTCCGCCCCAGGATGGCCATTCTGAGGGAGCAGGGGGTCAACGGGCAGATCGAGATGGCCAATGCCTTTCACCACGCAGGATTCGACTGTGTGGACGTACACATGTCGGACATCCTGTCCGGCGCGGTATCTCTTGGCGGTTTCAGGGGCCTGGCCGCCTGTGGAGGATTCTCCTACGGCGATGTACTCGGAGCCGGCGAGGGATGGGCCAAATCCATCCTCTTCAACGCCAGGGCCCGGGACCAGTTCGAGGGGTTCTTCCATCGTCCGGATACCTTTGCCCTGGGTGTCTGCAACGGTTGCCAGATGCTCTCCAACCTTCGACAGCTGATCCCGGGGGCCGAACTTTGGCCCCATTTCGTACGGAATCGCTCGGAACAATTCGAGGCCCGCTATGTTTCGGTGGAGATAGCGAACACCGCTTCTGTTCTTTTGCAAGGTATGAAGGGGTCAATACTGCCGATTGTGGTTGCCCATGGGGAAGGCAGGGCGGAGTTCAGGGAGGGGGACCAATTGATGCGTGTCCAACCCCAGGTGGCGTTGCGTTATGTTGAAAACGACGGATCAGTGGCGGAACGATATCCGGCAAACCCCAATGGCTCTCCAGACGGTATAGGCGGCCTGACCAGCGAAGACGGCAGGGTTACCATCATGATGCCTCACCCGGAACGGGTGACGCGTACCCTGCAATACTCCTGGCACCCGGACGAATGGGGCGAGGACGGCCCCTGGTTGCGCCTGTTCCGCAATGCGCGGGTCTGGGTGGATTGAACGATTGAACGACTTCGATCCTGTGATCGTTTATCCCGATCGGCGGGGGAAAACGAATCCGGTGCCGACCGTCAGGCTCCGTTTTTGCCCACCCTCACGGCAAGCACATCGCACTCCGACAGGTGCAAAACGCCATTGGCCGTGGAACCGAGCAGCAGTTGCAGGCCGTGGCGGCCATGGCTGCCGATGACGATGAGGTCAGCCTTCCGTTCAACGGCCATGCGTACGATCTCCCGCTTCGGAACCCCGATCTCCACAACCTGGGCGGCATCAGGTATGCCGAGTTCCTCTGTCATGGCCTTCAATTGCCCCTTGGCCTGATCCGCCAGGCGCTGATCCAATTCCAGGTCCTCAGGCAGGGGTATATCGCCTGCATACACCGCACCCGTATATTCGACGACGTGAATCAAAGTGAGTCCGGCCTTGTTTCTGCGGGCAATTTCCAGGGCTTTGTTTACCACAACCCTGCTTTCCGACGAAAAATCCACCGCCACCAGAATATGCTTGTAATCTGCCATCTTATCCTCCGTTGCGGGCGCCTCTATAATGAGTATTGATCCCGTTGGGGAAGATTTCCAGTCTCAGAACAAGACTTGTCGTCAAAATTGACGATCCGCAGTGGATGGAGAACAGTCGTGTTGAAAAATTTCCTGCTGTTGTTGCTTCTGATGATTTCCAGCCAGCAGCAATCTGCCGCGGATACAGTGGTGCGCGTCGGTGTGTTGAGTCACCGGGGAATTGAGGCCACCGTGAGGGACTGGTCTCCCACGGCCGACTATCTCAGTGAGAGGATACCCGGTCAACGTTTCGAGATCGTACCCCTGGATTTCGAGGAGGTGGACCCGGCGGTGCGGTTCGGGGAGGTGGATTTCCTCCTGGTCAACCCGGGTATCTATGTCAACATGGAAGTGAAATACCGGGTTTCGCGCATCGCCACCCTGGACAATCTGGTGGGTTCCACCCCGCATAATGTGTTCGGCGGTGTCCTGTTTACCCGCCATGACAGAAAAGACATCACCCAACTGGTGGACCTTCGGGGCAAAGGGTTGATGGCTGTCGACGAAACCTCCCTGGGAGGGTTCCAGATGGCCTGGCGGGAACTCAATGCCGTGGGTCTGGATCCTTACCGCGATACATCGAGGCTGGAGTTCGGGGGGATTCACGACCGGGTCGTGCTGGCTGTGCTGGAAGGTCGGATCGATGTGGGCACCGTACGGACCAATATATTGGAACGCATGGCCTCTGCGGGACAGATAGACTTGCGGGATTTCAGGATTATCTCCCCCAGGCTGCATACCGAGTTTCCGTTTGCCCGGAGCACCCGGCTCTACCCTGAGTGGCCTTTCAGCAAGCTGCAGCACACACCGAACCCCCTGGCCCAGAAGGTGGCGGTGGCCCTGCTGAGCATGCCCAAGTCCCATCAGGCCGCACAGAAGGGGAACTATGCCGGATGGACGGTGCCGCTCGATTATCAGCAGGTCCATGAGCTGTTCGAGGAACTGCAGTTGCCGCCCTACGAAAAGCCCGGCCGGTTCACGCTTGCCGATGCGGTTCGCAAGTACTGGTACTGGATGGTATCCGGGGTGGCCTTTCTGCTCTCCATGATGTTCATGACCACCTGGGTGGTGCGCCTGAATCGTGCGCTGGCGCGGTCCAAATCCCACCTGGAACGTCAGCATGAACTGATACTCAATTCCGTGGCTGATGGTATCTATGGGGTGAGCCTGGAAGGCAAGACCACGTTCGTCAACCGGGCCATGGAAGAGATTACCGGGTGGGATTCCGATGAGCTGATCGGGGCAAGTCAGCATGAGGTCCTGCACCATACCCGGGGTGACGGAACGGCACACCCTCCCGAAGAGTGTCCGGTCTACCTGACGTTCCGGGACAACAAGCCGCGCTTTGTTGACGAGGATCTGTTCTGGAAAAAGGACAAGACCAGCTTCCCGGTCGAGTACAGCAGTACACCCATCAGGGACGGGGTCGGCGAGACCATAGGCAGTGTCGTGGTGTTCCGGGATGTCAGTGAGCGCAAGCGCGCCAAAGAGGAGGCGCGCCAGCATCAGTTGGAGTTGTCCCATGTGTCCCGGCTCAGCACCATGGGTGAAATGGCTTCCGGCATCGCCCATGAAATCAATCAGCCGTTGACAGCCATTGCGACCAACGCCCATGCCTGTATCCGAATGATGGAATCAGGCCGACAGCTGGATCGCTGTGCCGACGTGATGGAAAAGATAGGTGCCCAGGCCGAGCGTGCGGGGGAGATCATACGCCAGCTGCGGCAGTTCGTCCGAAAGGAAGAACCGGAGCGGGTGCGCACGGACATCAATGACCTTATCCGCGAGGTGCTGGTCCTTATTAAACCGGAAATCGAAAGGGGTGGGGTCCGGCTGCGCCAGGACATTGACCGAAGCGTGGGAAAGGTGATGGTGCAGCGCATCCAGATTGAACAGGTGATAATCAATCTGGTGTTGAATGCCATAGAGGCCATGTCGGAGGTGGAAATAAAGGATAGGCTGCTGGTGATCGGGTCCCGAAGCGGGGAGGGCAAAACGGTGGAGGTCAGCGTGTCGGATACGGGGCCGGGACTGGATGGCTCTATACGTGATCAGCTCTTCAATCCCTTTATAACCACCAAGCCGAAGGGCATGGGTCTGGGGCTTTCCATCAGTCTCGGTATCATTGAGGCACATGAAGGTAATCTGTATCTCGATTCCGCTCCCGGTGAAGGGGCGGTATTCCGATTTGCGCTGCCGGTCTGTCAGGAGAAGAAATGAATAACGAACCCACGGTATTTATCATCGACGATGACCAGGAGGTTCGGGAGGCCCTGCAACTCCTGATGGAGTCCGTGGGGCTCAGTGTGCAGATTTTCTCATCGGCATCCGAATTTCTCGATCAGTTCGACAGCTCGCTACCGGGTTGCCTGGTGCTGGACGTCAGAATGCCCGGTATGAGTGGTCTCGATCTCTACGCGAGGCTGGCGGAGGAGCACATGCACCCGCCGGTGATCATCATTACCGGCCATGGAGACGTACCGATGGCTGTCAGAGCGGTGCAGAAAGGGGTGCTCGATTTCATCGAAAAACCGTTCAACGATCAGGCATTGCTCGACAGCGTCCATCGCGCGCTGGAAAAGGACGGTCAGCAGCGCGGCGAGGCCATCATCCTCGCCGATCTGCGCTCCCGTTACGACAGGTTGACCCCCCGGGAGCGGGAGGTGCTGGACCGGGTTGTGGCAGGCAAGAGAAACAAGGTCATTGCCTCCGAGATGCATGTCAGCCAATCCACGGTGGAGGCCCACAGGGCCAAGGTCATGGAGAAAATGGAGGCAAATACCCTGTCTGATCTCATGAGAATGATGCTTTCCCTAGAGAAATA
>JAHEHQ010000059.1:0-3173 GCA_024644505.1 Gammaproteobacteria bacterium | reverse complement strand
GAAGAACAGTATGAGGCTGGTCCCAATGGCCGGCATGGCGGTATTGCTGGCCGGGCAGTTACAGGTTGCTTCGGTGGTTGCCGCCGAAGGTATCGATCCCGTCGCGGAGGGCAAGGCCATTGCCTTCGCACGCAGCAAGGGAAATTGTCTGGCCTGCCACATGATCGAGGGCGGCGAATCACCGGGCAACGTGGGTCCACCACTGATCGCCATGAAGGCAAGATATCCGGACAAGCAAAAACTGCGCGCCCAGATCTTTGACGCCACCATGTTCAACCAGGACTC
Source organism: Gammaproteobacteria bacterium (assembly GCA_024644505.1). Lineage (GTDB taxonomy): Bacteria > Pseudomonadota > Gammaproteobacteria > Chromatiales > Chromatiaceae > JAHEHQ01. The sequence goes on along the minus strand of JAHEHQ010000059.1, from coordinate 2,888 downwards.
GGCAATGGTCCCCTTCGGCAAGCACAGGGTCCTTACCGAAGATGAGATCAACAAGGTCACGGAATACATCTGGACGCTGTGAGATGTCAGTGGGCCAAGTCATCGAACGAATCTGCTCGGAGAAGAGACATATCATGAAGAAGACACTAATCAAAATGGGTGCACTGTTCCTGGCCGGTGGTGTAACCCTGGCTGCCCAGGCCACCACGCCTGAAGAGGACAGGGCGGCCTTCACCAGCCACTACAAATTTCGTTTCACCGATGTGCCCGTGGAAGAGTATGCCAATGGCGCCTACGCCATCGACAAGATCGGGCGGGAGAACTGGGAAGCCATCGAGGAGTTCCCTCCCTACGAACCCTTTATCGACGAAGGTCAGGAGATGTGGGAGACCCCCTTTGCGAACGGCAAGACCTACAAGGACTGCTTTCCTGACGGTCCCGGTGTAAAAGGTCAGTATCCCCGCTGGGACAAGAAGCAGGGCATGGTGATTACTCTGCCCCTGGCCATCAACCAGTGCCGCGAGGCAAATGGCGAAAAGGCCCTGAAGTACAAGAAGGGGCCTATCGTACCGCTTCTGGCCTATATGGCCTTCGAGTCCCGGGGCCAGATCACCAACGTGGTCATACCCGAGGACGATCCCCGGGCGATGGAGGCCTATGAGGCGGGTAAAAGATTCTATTTTACCCGGCGTGGTCAGCTCAACTTCTCCTGCGCCACCTGCCACGTCCAGAACACGGGCCTGAAGGTGCGCACCGAGGTGCTCAGTATGTCTGTCGGTCACACCACCCACTGGCCGGTCTATCGCTCCAAGTGGGGTACCGCAGGGACTTTGCATCGCCGTTTTAGCGGGTGTAACAACAATATCCGAGCCAAAGCGTTGCAGGCGCAGGGCGAGCAGTACCGTAACCTTGAGTATTTTTTGACCTACCTGAGCAACGGTCTGGCCTTGAACGGACCCGGGGCCCGCAAGTAGCCGGGACAACAGGTACCGACGTTCAAAGAGAATCGGAGTGAGATGATGCAAACAAAAAGATTACTGAGTGTATTGTTGCTGGCTGTGACTTTCGTCGCAGGTACCGGGACAGCCTTGGCGGCGGATGCCAAGGCGGAAAGTCCCAAGGCCGTGCAGGCGCAACAGGAGATCGACAAGGCTGACAAGGCGAGAAAAATGGCGGCTTCGGTGGACAGTGAGTGGACCACGACAGGCAAGCTCATCAAGAAGGCACAGGCTGCCCTCAAGCAGGGCGATTATGATACCGCCATCCGTCTGGCAAAACAGGCGGGTGAACAGGGTGTAATCGCCTACGAACAGGGGGCTTCGCAGAAAGAGCTGCGGATTCCTTCCTATCTGAAGTATTGATAACGGATTTCCATTAGGAGGAATCAGATAATGAGACATGCCAAGGCTTTGATGACCTTTGCACTGGTTGGCGGTATGACGCTGTCCGGCCTGGCCGCAGCGGAACATGGCGGCAAGATCACCCCTGCGTTGCACAGCGTGGATATTACACACAACGGCAAGACCGTAACCATCGAGCGGACGTCCGACAAGGATGCGGTTATTCCCGCAGCTTACGCCCACACATCGAGGGCTTGTCCGCCCTTCTGTATCCAGCCGATGCAGATTGTGCCGGGTGTCGAAACGGTGGGTGAACTCGAGGTGCTGGGTTACCTGAAAAGGATGAGCGACGGCGACAGAACCGTGGTGGTGGTGGATTCCCGGACCCCGGACTGGGCCGTTCGGGGGACCATACCGGGTTCCGTGAACATCCCCTGGAACAAGATCAATGTGGATGTTGAAGGCGCCTTCGCCGTCGAAACGGAAGCAGAGACCCTGAACGACATACTGCAGGACCAGTTCGCTGCAAAACTGATCAATGGCAGCTGGGACTTCAGAAATGCCAAGACCCTGGTGTTTTTCTGCAACGGCATCTGGTGCCCGCAGTCGTCGATTAATATCAAGACCCTGAGCAAACTGGGTTACCCGACCTACAAGCTCAAATGGTATCGCGGTGGTATGCAATCCTGGGTGAGCGTGGGTCTTACCATGGCGAAACCCTGAACCGATAGAGGAATGAAGCAATGAATTCAACACGTCGAGTATTACTCAAAGGCTCCATGGCCGCGGGCGCCCTGGGTGTGGCCGTAGGTGCGGGCCTTTTGACCCCCCGGGTCGTGCTGGCAGCCTGGCCGGAAGCGGCATTCACCGCCAAAACGGTGCCTGAAGCCCTGAAGGCCCTGACCGGCAGCGATGCGCCGGCGGAAAGCGCGGATATCAAGATCAAGGCCCCGGACATCGCCGAAAACGGTGCCGTGGTTCCTGTCACGGTGACCACCAGCATCCAGGAGGTGGAGTCGATCAGCATCATAGCTGCGAACAATCCGGTGCCACTGGTGGCCAGTTACAACCTGGGGGAAGGCGCTGAGGGCTTCGTTTCCACCCGGATAAAGATGGGCAAGAGCGGTGACGTGATTGCCGTGGTCAAGTCCGGAAGCAAGCTTTACAGCGCCAATAAGGGCGTGAAAGTAACCATCGGCGGGTGTGGGGGGTGAGCCAGAACATTTGGTCCGCAGGACCAAATGTTCTGGCGAACGCCTAACATGGATGTAGGGCCGGATCGTGGCTACATGGATGTACTGACCACCCATGTAAGGACTAAACCCAAATGTTCATGAATGTGCCTGAAAGCCGGCTTCCTAAACACTGTGGTGCGGCATGAACCAATCCCCATCCGGCACTTATATTTAGACAGAATTCGGAGATATCAAAATGGCAAAGAAAACCATCAAGATCAGGGCCAAGGCGAAAGACGACATAGTGACCGTCAAAGCCCTGATGACCCACCCCATGGAGACCGGCGCACGCAAGGACAAGTCCGGTGCGTTG
>JAHEHQ010000359.1 GCA_024644505.1 Gammaproteobacteria bacterium | reverse complement strand
CCACGGAATTGCCGGTTCCGACGTCTCCTACCTGATCCTTGTCATGACCGGGGTTACCGGGCTGCTCATGGTCAGCAATTTTCGCTACAACAGCTTTAAGGAGGTGGATATCCGGGGCAAGGTCCCGTTCTTCTCCATCGTCGTGATCATGCTGGTATTTGCCGTTGTGATCGTCCAGCCGCCGCTGGTGCTGTTCCTGATGTTCCTGCTCTATGCCGTCTCCGGCCCTGTGCTTACCCTTTTTCATCTGCGCCGTCGCCGCACAGAACGCAAGTCGCTAACTCCCAAGGGCGGGGATGAGGCGTCCTGAAGGATAATGGGCCAAGACTCGATATACTTGAGCTGGGATTCGTTTACGGTTTGCGGTTGGTAGTTAGAGGTTTGTAGTTAAGCAGTTTAAAGATAGCAGTTAACTGTTCTTCGGGGCGAGTTTAAGAGAACTGGTTGCGGCATTGAAATCAATATGGAAAATGCTTCAGGCACTAACTGTTAAGATGAAAAACCAAAAACCAAAAACCAAAAACCAAAAACCACAAACCACAAACCACAAACCACAAACCACAAACCACAAACCACAACTCCGACAACCGTGAACGGTTACCATTATTTCTGTCGGGTTAATCATAATCTCGAGTCCCACCGGTAATACCCAATGAGCCATCAAGACAAACTGATCATCTTCGACACCACACTCCGGGACGGAGAGCAGAGCCCCGGTGCCTCCATGACCCGCGAGGAAAAGCTGCGCATCGCAAAGGCGCTGGAGAAAATGCGGGTCGACGTGATCGAGGCCGGTTTTCCCGTGGCAAGCCCGGGAGACTTCGAGGCGGTCCGGGCGGTGGCCCGCGCCGTCAGGGACAGCACCGTCTGCGGGCTTGCGCGAGCCCTGGAGAAGGACATCGACACGGCCGGCGAGGCGCTGAAGGACGCCAACTCCGGCCGTATCCATACCTTTATCGCCACCTCCCCCATCCATATGCAGCAGAAACTGCGCATGACCCCGGACCAGGTGGTGGAGCAGGCGGTGTGGGCGGTCAAGCGTGCGCGCAATTTCACCGACGACGTGGAGTTTTCCGCAGAGGACGCCGGACGCTCCGATATCGATTTTCTGTGCCGGGTGTTCGAGCAGGCCATCAAGGCCGGGGCCACCACCATCAACGTGCCGGATACCGTGGGATACAATCTGCCGGACCAGTTCGGGACCACGCTCAGAACCCTGCTGGAGCGTATTCCCAACGCGGACCAGGCCGTCTTTTCGGTGCATTGCCACAACGATCTGGGGCTGGCCTCCGCCAACTCCCTGGCGGCGGTGTCCAACGGGGCGCGCCAGGTGGAGTGCACCATCAACGGCCTGGGAGAAAGGGCGGGCAACGCCTCCCTGGAAGAGGTGGTGATGGCGGTGCGGACCCGCCGCGATCTGTTCGAGTGCGACACTAATCTGGATACCACCCAGATCGTCAACTGCTCACGCCTGGTGGCCAGCATCACCGGTTTTCCGGTGCAGCCGAACAAGGCCATCGTCGGCGCCAATGCCTTTGCCCACGAGGCGGGGATTCACCAGGATGGCGTGCTCAAGAGCCGTGAGACCTACGAGATCATGCGGGCCCAGGACGTGGGATGGACCCAGAACCGGATGGTGCTGGGCAAGCATTCCGGCCGCAACGCCTTTCGGGCCCGCCTGGAAGAGCTGGGCATGGTGTTCGAAAGCGAGGCGGAACTCAACGAGGCCTTCAGCCGCTTCAAGGAACTGGCGGACAAGAAGCACGAGATCTTCGATGACGACCTCCAGGCGCTGGTCAACGATGCGGGTTTCAGTGCCGAGAACGAGCAGATCCGCCTGGTGTCGCTGAAGGTGTGCTCGGAGACGGGAGAGACACCCCACGCCCAGGTCGTTTTGTCCCTGGACGATAAGGAGCAGTCCGGGGAAGCCTCCGGCGGCGGGCCGGTGGATGCTGCCTTCAAGGCCATCGAGTCCATCGTGGGCATCGATTCGGTATTGGAACTTTACTCCGTGAACAGCCTCACCAGCGGCACCGATGCCCAGGGCGAGGTGACCGTCAGGCTGCAGAAAGACGGCCGCATCGTCAACGGCCAGGGTGCCGATACGGACATCGTGATCGCGTCCGCCAAGGCCTACGTCAACGCCTTCAACAAGCTTCTGCAGGAGCAGAATCGCCCCCACCCCCAGGGTAACGCGGGGGGGGATGGTGGATCGTGGATGAATCCCTGAGGCGCCGGTATCTGGAGGCCATGGGCATCCAGAACTGGGTCGAAAGAAACGGAGCTACGCCTGAACCTGCGATTCAACAGGGGCCTCCTGAACCCATAGATCCGAATCCTCCCGACAGGGCGGAGCCGCCGCCCCCTGTCGCAGAATCCGTGCCGCCCTGGCTGCAGGATGTGCCCCCCCTCACCGGGGAGTGGGGGTTTTCGGAACCGCCCGAAGCGGCTGCCCTGGAGCCTGTCGACCCGGTCTACGGCCTGGATTGGAAGGGCCTTGAAGCCCGGGTGGCCGCCTGTGAACGCTGTGAACTGTGCAAGACAAGGACCCGGACGGTGTTCGGCGTGGGTGACCGCTCGGCGGACCTGATGGTCATCGGGGAGGCGCCCGGCGTGGATGAGGACCGTCAGGGTGAGCCCTTTGTCGGGCGTGCCGGGCAGCTGCTCAACGCCATGCTGCTCGCGATAGGCCTGGAACGCAGCCAGGTATTCATCGCCAACGTGCTCAAATGCCGCCCACCGGGTAACCGGGACCCCAGACCGGAGGAAGCCCTGCAGTGCGAGCCCTATCTGCGCCGGCAGGTGGCGCTGGTCAAGCCGAAGGTGATCATGGCGGTGGGCCGGGTCGCGGCACAGAATCTGCTGAAATCCCAGGAAGCAGTCGGCCGGATGCGGGGCAGGGACTACCGTTTCGACGATATTCCGCTGGTGGTCACTTACCATCCCGCCTATCTCTTGCGCTCACCCCACCACAAATCCCGTGCCTGGCAGGATCTGCAGCGGGCGGTTGGCATGCTGCAGAATCGGAGATGACGTGCTGCTGTCTCTTTTTCCTCACACGGAGACACGGAGACACGGAGTTCAAGAGATGCATCAGAATGAAATCGGAAGTGTTTTAATAAATCACCGTGACTCCGTGTGAGGTGCTTTTTCCGAATGCCGTTCTGGTGAAAACGAACCGCATCATCCCGCAATCTGTGACACAGGTTTAGGATACGAACAGTCCTCTAAAGCCGATGAGACGGTTTGACGATACGGCCTTTAAGATGCTGGAATGCACCGACGTTACCGAATAATAAACAGATCATGAGCGCCATACTCAAAGATCCCCTGCTGCAGATGCGTCCCATGCAGGACGTCGATG
>JAHEHQ010000358.1 GCA_024644505.1 Gammaproteobacteria bacterium | reverse complement strand
GCCACCTCCGCCTCGATCCCTTTGCCGCCTGCCACTGCCCTGACACGGCTCCCCGAGTAGTCCAGTTCCTCCTCGCGCCCGTAGACGTTCAGGCGGGCCAGGCCTCGGGGGATATCGAGCGTGAGCCGGCCGCTGACCTCACCGGCCGCGTCGATCCGAAAATCCATGGCGGCGTTCAACAAGCCATCCAACTCCGGCAAATCCGGGACCAGGGCCCCGAGCCAGGCGAGGGCGAAATTGTCCAGGTCCGCCTTGCCCTGGAGCGTCCCGTCACCCGGGCGCGACAGGTTGACGCAGAGACTCCCGCCAGCCTCCAGCAGACAGGTTCGATCCAGCACAATGCGCCCGGCCGAAAGAACCAGAGCCGCAGGCTTTTCCAGGCGCCAGATGCCCAGCTCCCGACCATCGAGATCCAGTTGCGTCAGCCTTCCGCGCCACACCCCGGTGTCGCGAAGTCCGCCGTCGAGGGCGGCCCGGAAATCCGGCAGCCCGCCGGTCAGCGAAACATTCAGCCCGTGGGCGGCGCGGTTGCCGCTGCCCTTCAGTTCCAGGGCCTCCCAGGTTCTACCGGCTGATTCCAGGCCCGTGACCTGCACCAGGGTATCGAACCGGTCTCCCTTGCCCAGGTCCAGATTGAAACTGCCCTCCAGGGTAGCAACCCGGTGGTCTTTCATGCCGAGCTTGCTTCCGGAGACGCGGGCGGATACCTGGGGCAACGCCCGTGCGCCGGCAAGGGTGCCGCCGGCGTCGACACGGCCTGTGGCACCGGGCCACAGGCTGGCCAGGTCATCCGACACCAGGGTCCATTGCAGATCCCACGCCTGGGCCAGGGTACCCTGGGCGGTGAGCCTGCTGCCGCCGCTGGTCAACTCCACACCATCCGCCTCGAAGGTATCACCCCGCAATCCCAGGGCTCCCCTGACCTTCAGGGGGTATTCCCGCAGCATGCCGTCGATGGAGCGGATATCCAGCCGGGCGTCGGGCTTGCCGTCCTGCAGCCCGCCCCGCAGGGAAACCCCACCCCCGAGTCTGCCGGCCCACTCAGGCCACTGTGCCCCCGGGTTCAGGTCGGCGGCGGTGAGGTCCGCACGCCACGTGATTTCGGGGGCCCAGGCGACGGCCCCGGTACCTGAGACGCTGCCTTCCAGCGTCTGCACTGTCAGCCCGGACAGGGTCGCCTGCTGCTGGTCGCCCTGGCCGTTCAGGGCAATACGGGCGTCGGGCAGGTCGCGCCCGCTGAACTCCCCCTTGACCTCGAACCGGTAGTCCGCAAGTTTGCCGGTCACACCGGCCTGGCCCTGTCTACTCTGGAATTGGGAATCCCCGGAAAGGGGCCAGACCAGGTCCCGCCAGCGCAGATCGGCCTGCAGATCGCTCCCGGACCATTTCCCCGCACCTTCCAGAACCAACCCGCTGTCCGAGCGGACCCGAATGCGGCGCAGTTCCAGGGGGCCGCCCAGCCAGCCGAGTTCGAATTCACCGGCGGCCGCACCGTAGTCCGGCGAGGCGATCTCAAACGATCCGGCAGACGACAGATCATCCAGTCCCCCGGCGGCGGAGAACCTGCCTTTCAGGTCCATGGCGGGCCATTCCGGGTTCAACCGCCGGGGATCGACTGCTTTCACATCGAGCTGTGCGTCGATGAGGGGATTCAACAGCAGCTCACGCAGCTCACCGGTCAGCTCGGCTTCCAGGCCGCCGGTGAATCCGTGCCTGACCTGGAGCCTTTTGAGGTCACCCGACAGCGCCCCTTCCCCCGCCAGAGGCTCCCCGGGCAGTCCGCTGTAGCGCCATTTCACCCCAATCTGCAGGGGATAGTCCCCGCTCAGGGCCAGTGTCCCTGCCGCACCGAGCCTGATGTCGGGCAGTTCGAGGTCCAGCCGGCGCAGATTCAGGCCGCTACCCGCCAGCTCCGCCGACAGTTCCAGTCTAGAAAAAAGCAGCGCGGATTCGGCGCCCGCAACCCCCATCCTGACCTCCTGTATTATGGCCTGCTCCAGTTCCAGCCGAATGGGCAGGGCGATATCCGGCAGCTCTGCGGGTTCTGCAGACTTACTCTGACCCGCAGTGAGCACCTCCACCCCTGTCACGTCCAGGGATATTACCCTGAGCGCGCCGGTGAACAAGGCCTGGGGGCGCCACTCGAGGCGAACAGTGTCGATACGGACCTGCTGGGCCTCATCGCTGTAACGGATACCTCTGAGTACCAGGGGGCCGGCGAGGGTACCCTCCACTCTTTCGACCCCTATACTCTCCGGCAGCACCCCCTCCAAGGCCTTGTGTGCCTGAATGAGGCCCTCCTCGCTGAAGACGAGCACCAGCAGAAGGATCGCACCGAGCAGACACAAGGTCACGAGGGCCGAAAGCAGGGCCCTGATCAGGCGTGCCGGCCAACGGCTTCGCCGCGGCCCGGGCTTTGGGGATTCGTTGCCTTGATCGTTGTTCAAAGGTCCGGCCCTATCACGACATGGAGCCGAAAGGGGCTTCCGTCCTGGGTGACTGCCGAGGCAACGTCGACCCGGATCTGGCCGAGGGGCGAGAGCCACCGGACGCCGATCCCGGCGCCGAACGCCAGCTCATTGTCGTAGTCCGGGTCGTAGGCGTTGCCCCCGTCAACGAAAAGGGCGACGCTCCACTTACCCTTGACCTTTCGCTCCAGTTCCAGGCTGCCCACCGCCAGATAGCGCCCGCCCACCACTTCCCCCAGGGCATTCTGCGGGCCCAGCTCGTCCAGCCCGTAACCGCGGATGCTGTTGTCGCCGCCGGCAAAAAAACGCCGGGAGCCGCCGAGATCGAGCACATCGTCCACCAGCGTGGCCCCCAGTTCACCCCGGTATATGAAGCGATAGTCTTCACCGAAGCTCCTGATCCACTTGCCGGAGAGGTGTCCCTGAAGGTAGGTCGCGCTGGACACCAGGCCTTTCACGGCGCCCAGCAGGGAGAGTTTCTCCCGCTTGCCGTGGCGGGTGTAGATCACCTGGTCCGTGATAGTGCGGGACCAGGCGATATTGGGGACTATCTCCTTGACGCTGTCGTCGTCCTCAGACACCTCATAGTCCTCATGCCTGAAATCCAGACCCAGGTTTCGCCGCCAGCTGCCCCGTATCACCGAATGGGAGAGATTCACCCGGTACACCTGTCCCGTGCGGCTCTCCGTGTCGTAGTCGATGAACGCCGGTTCGATGCTGAAGTATTCGCTGGCCGGACGTTCCAGGGGGATCCGGTATTCACCGGAGAGCTTCTTGAGACCCGGGGACAACAGCAGCTGCGCAAAAGCCTTGTGCCCCCGGCGGCCGATGCGCCGACGGGTCCAGTCGAGGGTCACCCTGGGTCCGAAGTCGGTGGCGAAGCCGACCCCGAACCGGT
>JAHEHQ010000357.1 GCA_024644505.1 Gammaproteobacteria bacterium | reverse complement strand
AGGAAAGACTGACACAGCAGATCCTGGTCGCTCTACAGACCTTGTTGGAAACCGAGGATGTGGCGATCAGCATTGATGCCACGCATTACTGCGTCAAGGCCCGGGGTGTGATGGATGCCAATTCGCGCACTCAAACCACTGCACTTGGGGGTATATTCAAGGCCAGGCACAAGACACGCGCCGAATTTCTGGCCTAAAGTCGGCTCAAGGGAGAAACAAGCGCATCGCTTCTGAGATTACCCGCACTTGAGTATGCAATGATGCAATCTGAAGCAAGCGACCACTGATAGATACAGAGCAACCAGAAGCAGCGCTGGTAAACTGAAACCCCGGATTACAACAACAAACCGACACACCGACAGGCAATACAATGTCCACGACCATCCTGTGGCTGCGCCAAGACCTGAGGCTGACCGACAATCCTGCGCTCGAGGCAGCGCGGCATTCCAAACGGCTGGTGCCCGTCTACATACATGACCCGGCACTGAACGGTCGGTGGCCTGCGGGTGCCGCATCCAATTGGTGGCTGCATCAGAGTCTCATGGCCCTGGACCGGGATCTCAGACAAGCAGGCTCGGGGCTCGTCCTGCGCACCGGGCCAACCGCTGAAGTGCTGAAAGAGCTGATCGAAACCTGTAATGCAACCAGGGTCTGTTGGAATCGACGCTACGAGCCCAGCCTGATACATGCCGATCGCAAGATCAAAAGTGCCCTCCAGGCCACAGGCATTAAAGTCCACTCATGCAACGCCAATCTGCTGTTCGAGCCCTGGGATATAAGACGCGATGTAAAGACCGATGCGCCCGCCCCCTACAAGGTGTTCACCGCCTACTGGCGGGCCTGCCTGAAGCGGGGTCTGCCCGGGGTGGAGCATGCACGTCCGACCAAACTGCCTGGATTACCGAAAGGCATTACCCGCCTGCACCCGAAGGATCTGGGGTTATTGCCGCGGATCCGCTGGTATGAAGGTATACAGCAGCATTGGCAACCGGGAGAAAGGGGGGCGCTGGCAAGGCTTGAGCAATTCCTGGGCGACAGCGTGGTCGATTACACCGCCTCGCGGGATCGCCCCGCTGTCCCGGGTACCTCGGGGCTGTCGCCCCACCTCCATTTTGGCGAAATCGGGCCGCGCCAGATCATCCAGGCGGCGAAATGGCGGCAACAGGACACAGCAGCACACGGAGGGGGTTCCCCGGAAGCCTTTGTGCGACAGATCGGCTGGCGGGAATTCGCCCACCACCTCCTGTTTCATTTCCCCCGCACCGACAGGGAGCCACTCAACAACCGTTTCAAAGGCTTCCCCTGGCGCAAAAAATATACTGACGATCTGAACGCCTGGCAGCAGGGAAGAACCGGCATTCCGCTGGTGGATGCGGGCATGCGTGAACTCTGGCATACCGGCTGGATGCACAACCGGGTGCGTATGATAACGGCCTCTTTTCTCACCAAGAACCTGATGATTCCCTGGCAGGAGGGTGCAGCCTGGTTCTGGGACACCCTGGTGGACGCAGACCTGGCCAACAACTCAATGGGTTGGCAGTGGGTCGCCGGTTGCGGGGCCGACGCCGCACCTTATTTCCGCATCTTCAACCCGGTTCTTCAGGGGGAAAAATTCGACCCGGAAGGAGACTATGTGCGTCGCTGGGTTCCGGAACTCGACGGTCTGCCCGCCCGCCACATTCATAAACCCTGGTCTGCGCCGCCGTCCCTGCAGGGCGACTGCGCCGATTATCCACCGCCGATGCTAGACCTGAAGACGTCCAGGGAGCGGGCGCTGGCCGCATATCGCCAAAGCTGAGGAATCGAAAAACCAATGCCTGCCGATCCCCGGCAGGTCAGATTCGGTTGCGCAGCATGAGTTCCTTGGGATGGGGCGACAGGTAGTATTGGCGCATCACATAGGGGTCCGGATAGCGTCGAAAATGATGCCGGATCAGCGTAATGGGCACGATCAGGGGCACCAGTCCCTGGCGATACTGTTCGATGGTCTCCACCATCTCCTCCCGATCGAGCTTGTCGATGTGCTCCTTCAGATAGCCGAGCAGGTGCTGCAGGACATTGACATGATGGCGAGGCTTCACCGGCCGTTTCAACGCGGCCATCAGGGTGACTGCATAGTCTTCCGCCAGCCGATCCAGCTCGTCCTTCCCTGCCCCCGCCACCATGCGTCCGAGTTGTTGATAGGCCTCCTGGCTGTGCGCCATGATCAGATACTTGTGATCTGCGTGAAACTCCACCAGCTTGTGGGCAGTGAGGCCGCTGCGGTTGAGCTGCTGCCAACGATGGTAGACAAACACCCGTTCAACGAAGTTCTCGCGAAGCACCGCGTCTCCCAGCCGCCCCTCCTCCTCCACCGGCAGCAACGGCAGGCTTTCCATCAGCACCCCGGCATAGATACCCACGCCGATGCGCTCCGGCATGCCCTTTTCGTTGTAAACCTTGACCCGCTCCATGCCGCAGCTGGGCGAGGCGTTCTTCAGGATGTAGCCGGAAACCTCCCCCAGCTGGCCCACCGTGCGGCGGGCGAATGCCGCCAGGTCATCGGTGGGATCGAGTTCCGGCGTTCTGGTCCCCACGGCGCGGATCTCTTCACCCTGCCGGACCAGGCGAATCGGCTGGCGCGGAATTCCGAGACCCACGCCCGCCTCGGGGCAAAAAGGGACAAAATCGAAGTAGGCGGATAAAGTTCCCATGACATAGGAATCACGTTTGTGCCCGCCGTCGAAGCGAACCTCCTGCCCGAGCAGGCAGGAACTGATACCGACAATTATCTTGTCAAGCGCCACTGCCTCGGCCGTTGGCTGTGTTTCGGTTTCCCTGTTCATCTGTTTCCACCTCAAGTCCGGATCAATGCAAAAAAAGGTAAGTCCCGGTTCGATCCCGACAATATTCGCCCGCAGCCCGGGTAGGATCAACTGTTTCGAAAGCAAACCTCACAATACCGCTGCGTCGCCCGGCCATGATCCTTTGCCGCATGCTGGACGTATTAAATACACAAAACCGGCAATTTCCGGCATTGTAACACTGGAGGAAATCATACGATCATGGAAACAAACGGCAAAGCCAGTTCCGGTTGGTCTTTAAGGGCCTTCTTCTCGCTATACTAGCCCAGAAACGCATGTTTTCCAGAAACCTCGTCATCCCGGCGAATGCCGGGATCCAGGGAATTCAACGCCTTACTGGATTCCGGCATTCGCCGGAATGACGGAAGATGCTGTTTCCGGACGGACACTGTACTATCTCTACGGGGTCCAATTAATGTTACTGGTGACTCCTGTTGTGTCTTTTGTAGATGACCCTCCACGGGCTTACGGGGGCTTAATCTTAATATAGCGAGAAGAATGTATGAGTGACATTGAGGAACCTGCGCTTGCCGGATC
>JAHEHQ010000356.1 GCA_024644505.1 Gammaproteobacteria bacterium | reverse complement strand
GCAACTTGCGCTGGGCCTGGTCCAACCCGGACTGTTCCGAGACCTCCTTGAAGGCGCGATAAAGGGCGTCGTTGTGCCCCAGTTCGGTGGCGTACTCGCTCAGCTTTGGCAGGCTGGCATTGTAGGCGGCCCGCAGCGCCTCGCTGTTGACCACCGAATTCATGTGGCTGACGGGGGACCAGGCGCGGTTCAGCCGGTCATCCAGGATCTCCAGCGGTTCCACCAGATTCCGCCAATTGAACGGCCCCTCCAAAGCCAGGAGTTCATCCACGCGTTTCCTGGCATCGCCCAACAGTTGATCGACGGCGGGAACCACGTGTTCAGGTTTGATCCGGGAAAAGGGCGGCAGACCTTCCAGGTCGAGCAGGGGATTGTTCATGGGGGGACAGATTCCTCTTGGCAGTCTCAGCGGCGCTATTCTGACACGATTCGTACGGGTCAGACAGCTGAGACAGCTAACCGGAGAATCTGGTTCCGAACATCCAGGCAGCGATGACGCCGGCAACGAAAAATGCCGCCAGGGATCCCGCGGCCATCAGCCGGAAACGCCTGACCAGATCGAACTGAGGCAGAGTGGACAGCAGGAATGGGCGGCGGCGGGAGCCCGTGGCTCCCAGGGTATGGGCAGGCATCCCGGAGAGTATGTCCTGTTGTTCGCGGCCTGCCTGGTGGAGGGCGGCCTGCCGCGCCTTCTCCCACTCGTAGGTATCTATCTTTCCGTCGCCGTCCCGATCGAAGCGTTTCAGCAGGCCGCTGTGGTCCCGCTTCCACTCCCGCAGCAGCCTGCCCGACCTTTCACGGCGTGCCGTCTGGAAATCTATATCGTCCAGGGATTTGAACTGGCCAATGGCATAGACCAGTTCACCCGGTCGAATCCGCTCCTCCGTGTAGCGGTAGCGACCGCCGATGGACAGATCCTTGTTGAGGATATCGACCCAGCCGCCTGCCTTTCGGGAAGGCGCCCCCCAACGCTCCCGGCTTTTCCCCTCTGGATATCGGGTACTGCCGTACCAGACATTCCGATCAGCGGTTGTAACCTCCGCACCCTGGGGCTCGAGCACGCACTCACCGGTTTCATCCCGCAGCAGAAACGGGCAATCGCTGGTATCCTTCTCGACAACCCGCCAGTTCTTGTTGCCCTTCTTTTCCACCTTGAAGCGATACCAGCAGCAGTCTGTGCCGGTGAGCGGTGCGGGGATGGCACCCGCCTTCATCGGTGCAGCCGCAGCGTCCAGTTCCACGTACCCCTGCTGGGCGAACTTTATCTTTGCCGTCGGCGTGTTCTCGATAACGCGGGCACGTCGCAGGGAGCGAAACCCGACATAAAAACCCGCGACACAGACCGCGACCGCCAGACAGAAGAAAAGCCCAAACTGCCAGTCGGAGAGGTGAATGATCTGTTCGGTGATGGTCATGGTTTCATTATAAGAAACTGAATCTTAATCCGGACCTCCCATCCAATCACCGGTTCAATTCCCCCGTTTCCGAGAGTTCCTGGTTGACTGGATATGCAAAACAGGCACTATTGGCTTTTTATCGTCGCGGCTCGGCAGAAGCTGAGCCCTTTTCGCACACCCCGATCCACACCAGGAAACATCCACCCTTGATTGCCAATCTTGTCCGACTCTTCTGGTTGCTGCTCGGTTGGGTGGAACTCACGATCCTGACCGTGCCCCTTTATCTCTTCAGCTTCCTGCCCGGAGAACCCAGAGGCCCCTGGTACAACCGGATATTTCGTGTCTGGTGCCGCAGTTTCGTACACGCCCTGGGGGTGGACCTGCGCCTGCACCAGAAACACCGCCACCCACTCCCGCCAAGGTTTCTCATGGTGGCCAACCATCCGTCGGCATTCGAGGATGTGGGAATACCTGCCCTGTTTGACGTGGACTGCCTGGCCAAGCGGGAGGTCGGAAACTGGTGGATCGTGGGTCGGATCAGTGCGGCGGCGGGTACCCTGTTCGTCAACCGGGAGTCCAAGGCCTCCCGGGGCCGGGTGGTAAAGGAGATCGAAAAGCGGCTGGAAAGCGGCCGCAACGTCGCACTGTATCCCGAGGGCGGGGTCAAGGGGAAACGTCTCTACGAACGCTTCCACTATGGGGTTTTCGATATCTCTCTGCGGACCGGCATTCCGATCCTGCCGGTGTACATACACTACGAGGCCCAGGACGATTTCTACTGGTCGGATCAAACCCTGGTCCGAAAGATGATCGATCTGATGATGACGCGCAACAACCGGGCCAACTACTATCTTTACGATGCCTTCGATCCCAGGGATTTTCGGGACAAGGCCCATTACAGCGAACATGTACGCGAGCGTTTTCTCGAATGGCAGAAACAATATCTGGATTGAACCGGACGGACACCAGGGGCGGCCGTAAACCGTGAAAACCTACCTGGTAGGGGGCGCCATCCGTGACCGGCTCCTCGGCAGGCCGGTGGAAGAGAGGGATTTCGTCGTTGTCGGCGCCACCGTCGATGAGCTCAAATCCCAGGGTTATGTCCTGGTGGGCAGGGACTTCCCGGTCTTCCTGCATCCCCAGACCCGGGAGGAGTACGCCCTGGCCCGTACCGAACGCAAGGTCGCCCCGGGATATCAGGGCTTCACCGTCTATGCCGCCCCGGATGTAACCCTGGAGCAGGACCTGGAACGGCGGGATCTCACCATCAATGCCCTGGCGGAGGATGAGGATGGCACCCTGATCGATCCCTGGGGCGGCAGGGAGGACCTGGATAAACGGCTGCTTCGCCACGTCTCGCCGGCCTTTGTGGAAGACCCGGTACGCATTCTGCGCGTCGCCCGCTTCATGGCCCGCTATGCCGACCTGGAATTCAGCATCGCTGATGAGACCCTCTCACTCATGAAGGCGATGGTCAGTCGCGGGGAAGTGGACGCCCTGGTACCCGAACGGGTCTGGCAGGAACTCGCAAAGGCGCTCGGGGAGGACCGCCCGTCCCTGTTTTTCCTGGTACTGCGGCACTGCCATGCCCTGGAACGCCTGTTCCCGGAACTGGAAAAGCTGTTCGGCATACCCGGGGGGCCAACCTATCCCGACACCCCCGATGCCGGGTCCGGTGCGCTTCGGGCGCTCGATACGGCGGCTGGACTGTCAGCCTCCAGCGAGGTCCGGTTCGCCGCCCTGACCCACGGACTGGAAGCCGATGCGATAGAACAACTGTGCGAGCGCATGCGGGCACCCGGACGCTTCCTTGTCCTGGCCCTGCTGGTTGCCGCCCATCATGACCGGCTGCCCGGAAATGAAGGGCAAAAAGCAGAGCCCCTGCTGGAACTGATGGAGAAAACGGATGCCATTCGGCGGCCCGAACGCTTCGAACAATTCCTGGTGAGCTGCGAGGCGGTCTGCCGGGTGAAGGCGGTTCAGGCGCCGCCCTTCGATC
>JAHEHQ010000355.1 GCA_024644505.1 Gammaproteobacteria bacterium | reverse complement strand
GATAATGTTGCTGCGGGTCCTGCTATCGGTGGCTTGCGGATGGCGCCGGACGTCAGCACTGGAGAATGCGCGCGACTGGCGCGTGCCATGACCCTGAAGAACGCGGCTGCCAGCCTGCCTCACGGTGGTGCCAAATCCGTACTTTTTGGTGATCCGAGGATGCTCCGGGAGGAAAAAGAGCAGTTGATCCGTGAGTTGGCATGCGCTTTGCGGGACACCAGGGAGTATATCTTCGGGCCGGACATGGGCACCGACGAAACCTGCATGGCCTGGGTCAAGGATGAGCTCGGTGGCCGTGCGGTAGGGCTTCCACGCGAGGTGGGGGGTATTCCCCTGGATGAGATCGGGGCGACCGGTTGGGGTATCAGCCATGTGGTCGATGTTGCCATGGACTATGTCGACTTCAAGCTCGAGGGTGCACGCCTCGTGGTGCAGGGATTCGGCGCGGTCGGCAAACACAGTGCGCGTTTCCTCGCCGAGAAGGGGGCGGTTCTGGTCGGGGTGGCGGATTCGAAGGGCGCCATCAGCAACCCGGACGGGCTCGACCTGGATACGCTTATGACCATGAAGGCCGAAGGACGAAGCGTCATGGAATACCCGGAAGGTCAGAAGTTGAAACGGGATGCAGTGATCGGGATCGAGTGCGATATCTGGATACCCGCGGCGCGACCGGACGTGGTCCATGGCGACAACGTGGACCAGTTGAAAACCAGGCTCGTCGTGCAGGGGGCAAACATCCCCTTCACCTACGATGCCGAGAAGGCACTACACGAACGCGGCATCCTCAGTATTCCAGACTTCATTGCCAATGCAGGGGGTGTCATTTGCGGTGCGATGGAGTACCAGCAGATGAACCAGAGTATGGCGATGCAGGTGATCGAAGAGAAGATCCGGGCAAACACCATACAGGTTCTGGATCAGGCAAAGCGCAAGGATATACCCCCCAGGGATGCGGCGCTGCAACTGGCAACCGAAAGGGTAAAGCGGGCCATGGCCACGAAACGCTGGTCTATTTTTTAGGGAACGTATGATCAGTTCCGGGTGAGTGAGATGTACCGTATACGCTTTCACGGCCGGGGCGGACAGGGAATAAAGACCGCAAGCCGTATTCTTGGCACGGCCTTCTTCATCGAAGGCTACGAAGTGCAGGATGCGCCGCGTTACGGTGCCGAGCGGCGCGGCGCCCCCATCTTTGCCTTTGTTCGGGCTGCGAAGAAAAGGCTCCTGGAACGCGGCATCATTCAACATCCTGACCTGATAGCGGTAGCTGACGACAGCTTGGTGTCGGTACCAGCCGCCGGCGTGGTAGCCGGTGCGGACCAACACTCGGTACTTCTGATCAACAGCCATACCGATGCCGATACCTGGCGCAGTCGCCTCAATTACCCGGGCGGCATCGTGACACTGCCAGCGGCGGAGGAGGTGGAGGACCGCGCGGAACTTCCCTATGTCAGCGCCGCCTGCGCCGGTGCCTCCGCGCGCCTGGTAGGCAGGATCTCCGGAGCAGCGCTGGAGCAGGCCATTCGGGAGGAACTTGCTCAGCTGGGCGGGCAGATCGTGCGAAGGAATCTGGAGGTGGCAATGCATGCCTACGAGTTCATGGATGATTATGCGGGAATGGTGAGCGAGCGCGCTGCTGTCAGTGCCGAAGACTGGCGCAACCCGGGATGGATCGACCTGGCGCTGGAACAGGCGGATGTTTCCGCCCCGACCATACATGCAGGTCTGACCAGTGAACTGATGCCTACCGGGCTTTGGCGGACGATGCGCCCGGTGGTTGACTATGAACGGTGCAATCGCTGCTGGTGGGTCTGCAGTACCTTCTGTCCCGATGTTGCCATCGATATCGACGATGCGGGTTATCCGCAAATCGACTACGAACACTGCAAAGGATGTCTGATCTGTGTTGCCCAGTGTCCGCCCCATGCGATTCAGGCGATCCCCGAGCATCAGGCCCAGACAGGAGACAACCGATGAGCCGCACATTGCTTACCGGAAACGCGGCAGCCGCCTGGGGTGCACGATTGGCGGGCGTCGACTATATACCGGCTTTTCCCATTACGCCCCAGACCGAGATCATCGAGAGACTGTCTGAGTGGATCGACGGGGGCGATATGCCGGGACGCCTGGTCACCCTCGAGTCGGAGCATTCCATGGTGACGGCTGCCGGTGCCGCCGCCGCAACGGGGGTACGGGTTTTCAGTGCCACATCGAGCCAGGGTCTGCTGTACGCCATGGAGATGCTTTACACGGTCGCGGGCTGGCGCGCCCCGTTTGTCCTGGTGAATGTCTCCCGGGGTCTCGCCGCGCCGATTACCCTGGAGCCCGACCACAACGATATTCTCGCTGCCCGGGACAGCGGCTTTCTGCAGATCCATTGCGCGACCTGCCAGGAGGTCCTGGACAGCGTGCTTCTGGCATACCGCCTGGCGGAAGACACGGCTGTGAGACTGCCGGTCCTGGTCAATATGGATGGCTTTTATCTCTCGTTCACCCGTGAACCGGTGGAGATCCCCGCGGCGGAACGGGTGAGGACTTTCCTTCCGCCGTTCGATCCCGGGCGCCTGCGTTTCAAGGCCAGCACACCGGAGAGTCATGCGGTGGCGGTGCTGGGCGGGGGACCCTACTCCTATTTCCGTTACGAAACCCATCTCGCCGCCTGCAAGGCACTGGAGGTTTACCCGCGAATCGCCACCGAGTTCGAGGCCCTGTTCGGACGTCGACAGCCGATGGTGGAGACTGCTCACTGCGAGGACGCCGAGTTTGTGTTCGTGATGATAGGCTCCTTTGCCACCAAGGCCGAAGCGGCCGTGGAATCCTTGCGTGCGGCCGGCTGGAAGATCGGCCTGGTGCGGCCGAGGCTGTTGCGTCCGTTTCCCAGGGAGCAGCTGCAGCGGATACTGGGGGCGCGGCGGGCCGTCGCCGTTATTGATCAGAATATTTCCATGGGGGCCGGCGGCGTGCTGCACGGGGAGGTTACAGCGGCACTCTACGGATACAACGGCAGCCGACCGATCGTAGTGAGCTTTATCGCCGGGCTGGGTGGCAGGGACATCAGGCCCGAAGAATTCTTCGAAATGGCGAAGCTGATCAGGACCGCCGCGGAAACGGGGGAAACACCGCCGGCTCGACTGCTGTACACCGACACGGAACTGCGGGAGACGCGAAAGCTGCAGTCCATCGCAAGAGTGGAGCGGGAAGCGCTGGGAAGAGGGGACGCATCATGACAGATAGCGCATTCAAGAGTGTGAAACAGCTGCCATCAACCCATCTGCTTGGCTCGGGCAATCCCATGTGCGCCGGTTGTGGCGGGTTGGAGGCGCTGCATGAAATCTATGACATCGTGGGGGAAAAGAGTGTATTCGTGAATGCCGCGGGCTGCATGACTCTGCTCGCC
>JAHEHQ010000354.1 GCA_024644505.1 Gammaproteobacteria bacterium | reverse complement strand
CCGGGCTACGGCTGCTTGTATAGTTAGCCAATGACCGACAAGCTTTATATCCAGACCCACGGCTGCCAGATGAACGAGTACGATTCCGCGAAGATGGCGGACGTGCTGGTGGCGTCGCATCAACTCGAAGTCACGCGTGATCCACTCGAGGCCGACGTGCTGCTGCTCAATACCTGCTCGATCCGCGAGAAGGCGCAGGAGAAGGTGTTCTCCCAGCTCGGGCGCTGGCGCCCCTGGAAGCAACGTCGGCCGGACCTGGTTATCGGCGTTGGTGGATGCGTCGCCAGCCAGGAGGGGGCCCTGATCAGGAAACGGGCGCCCTACGTGGATCTGGTGTTTGGTCCCCAGACACTGCACCGGCTTCCTGAACTCATAGATGCCAGCCGCAAAACCCACACCCCGGTGATGGATGTCTCCTTCCCCGAGATCGAGAAATTCGACCGGCTGCCCGAACCCCGGGCCGAGGGCGCGACCGCGTTTGTCTCCATCATGGAGGGTTGCTCCAAGTACTGCACTTACTGCGTCGTCCCCTATACCCGGGGCGAGGAGATCAGCCGGCCCTTTGACGATGTGATCGCGGAGGTTGCGGCCCTGGCCGGGCAGGGTGTCCGGGAGGTCAACCTTTTGGGGCAGAATGTCAATGCCTATCGCGGTGCCATGCACGACAGTGAAACGGCGGATCTGGCGCTGTTGATCCAGTACGTTGCCGCCATCGAGGGTATAGACCGGATACGCTACACCACATCCCACCCGGTGGAGTTCAGCGACAGCCTGATCGCCGTTTACGCCGAGGTGCCGGAACTGGTGAACCATCTGCACCTGCCGGTGCAGAGCGGATCGGACCGCATACTGGCCTTGATGAAGCGGGGCCATTCCGCTTTCGAGTACAAGGCGAAGATTCGCCGCCTCCGGGAGATCCGTCCCGATATCAGCCTTTCATCCGATTTCATTGTCGGGTTCCCCGGGGAGACGGACGCGGACTTCCGGCGGACCATGGATCTTATCGAGGACGTGGGGTTTGACCAGTCGTTCAGTTTCATTTTCAGCCCCCGGCCGGGAACGCCGGCGGCGGATATGGCCGATGACCTGCCCCAGGCGGTCAAGCGGGAGCGGCTGGAGATACTGCAGCAGCGCATCGGTTCCATGGCACAGCAGATCAGCCGTCGCATGGTGGGCGGGGTGGAGCGGGTACTCGTGGAGCGCCGCGCCCGTAAGGATGCCATGCAGCTTGCGGGGCGCACGGAGAACAACAGGGTGGTCAATTTCGACGGTGCGCCGGAACTGATCGGGCGATTCGTGGATATCCGGATTACCGAGGCCCTGCCCAACTCTTTGCGCGGCGTGCTGGTCGACGATACCCTTGCCCGAAGCGCCTGAAGTGTCCGAACATCCAGAATCCATCGATCTCGCCCTCGAGCCCGAAGACAATGAGCGGCTGGTCAACCTGTGCGGCCATCTGGATGAACACCTGCGCCAGATAGAGAGGCGCCTGGGTATAGAGATCAACAACAGGGGCCACAGATTTCGGATCATCGGGGAGGCCGATTCGATAAGGGCAGGGGAGCAGGTTCTATTGAGTCTCTACGATCAGACCCTGGAGGCTGCGCTCACCCCGCAGGGTGTGCACCTGTTGCTTCAGGAATCCGGCATCGAATCCATGCTGCGCGACGATGCCGGGAAAGAACTGCCCGAGGTGGTCATCAAGACGAGAAGGGGCCTGGTGCGTCCCAGGGGTGCCAACCAGAAGGAGTATCTGCACAAGGTCGTCACCCACGATATCAACATCGGCATCGGCCCGGCGGGTACCGGCAAGACCTATCTGGCGGTGGCCTGTGCCGTGGATGCCCTGGACCGGGATCAGGTGCGCCGTATCCTGCTGGTCCGCCCGGCGGTGGAGGCGGGTGAGCGCCTGGGATTTCTGCCCGGGGACCTGGCCCAGAAGGTCGACCCTTACCTGCGGCCGCTCTATGACGCCCTCTATGAGATGCTCGGCTTCGAACGGGTGGCCAAGCTGATCGAGCGTAATGTCATCGAAGTGGCGCCCCTGGCCTATATGCGGGGCCGCACCCTCAATGAGTCCTTCATCATCCTGGATGAGGCCCAGAACACGACGCCGGAGCAGATGAAGATGTTTCTCACCCGGATCGGATTCGGATCCACCGCGGTGATCACCGGGGATGTGACCCAGATCGATCTGCCACGGGGGCAGCCGTCGGGCCTGCGCCAGGCTTCCGAGGTGCTGGCAAAAGTGGAAGGGATCAGCTTCACCTTCTTCAGTGCCCGTGACGTGGTGCGTCATCCGCTGGTGCAGCGGATAGTCAGCGCGTATGACCGTCACGACCAGGATTCCGAGGGAGATGGGTGATCCTGGCACTTGATACCCAGAGAATCCTGGAAGCCGATGGGGTGCCTTCGGATGCGGCATTTCGGCAATGGACCGAAGCTGCGCTGGGGGAGAGAGTCGATAAAGCCGAGTTGGTGATCCGTATCGTGGATGAAGCGGAGATCCGTACCCTTAACCGGGAGTATCGCGGCATGGACAGGCCGACCAACGTGCTTTCCTTTCCCATCGATCTGCCGCCGGAAGTGGAAAGCGATCTGCTGGGTGACCTGGTGATCTCGGCCCCCGTGGTGCAGCGGGAGGCGGAGGAACAGCAGAAGCCGTTGCAGGCGCACTGGGCGCACATGGTTATTCATGGGGTGCTCCATTTGATCGGCTACGAGCATGAAACTGACCGGCAAGCCCAAGAGATGGAGACTTTGGAACGCAGCCTGTTAGAAGGATTGGGGTTTCCGGATCCTTACTCATGATGTTACCCGTAACTCGAAATGGAAGAATTGCCTCACACGGAGTCACGGAGACGCGGAGATGAATAAAGCGGTCATTCCGGTTCGCCATTTATAAAATGGGAGATACCGTCCTTCTTCAGAGCTTCACCAACTCATTCATCTCTTTTTCTCCGTGTCTCCGTGACTCCGTGTGAGAGTGTTCTTTCTTACCGAACTTGGGTAGTGATATGACCTTTTCTGACCTGGTGTCGATCGTCCGACTACCCTGGTTCAGGGCGCTGCTCGCATTTGGCAGCGGTGCGTTGACGCTTCTTGCCTTTGCCCCCTTCTCCATCTATCCCCTGGCTGTCGCAGGCCCTTTGTTGCTGTTCCCGCTCTGGCTGATGGCGTCGCCGGGCCGTGCCTTCCTGGAGGGTTGGTTGTTTGGTCTCGGATTGCTGGGCTTCGGGGTGTTCTGGCTCAACATCAGCATAGACAGGTTCGGCAATGTCGGGACACCCCTGGCAGTTTTCATAACTGTGCTGTTTATTGTTCTGATGTCCCTGTACTACGGCCTGGTGGGCTGGCTGGGCAGGATTCTCATCGAAAAGGGATTGCACCGTTGGGAAA
>JAHEHQ010000353.1 GCA_024644505.1 Gammaproteobacteria bacterium | reverse complement strand
GACGTAAATCCTCAGCATCAGGCCATCATTGCCCTCTTCCTGGATCAATGCCGACACCTTGGAAGCAGCGGCGGATGTGAATACCAGCGGGCTCTCCTGTTCAACTTCTGCAACAGTCATCGTAAAAAGCTCCCAAATCTCTTGTGAGGGACTACCACAAACTCGTCCCGGAATTTAGCTATTATCCTATTCTGAGCAATTTAGTCAACTATTGCGTGTATCGATGCCGCCTGCGGCCACCTGAATCTTTTCCGGACCCGTTTTCTTGGCCTCATCTTCCGCGGCTTTCTCTTCTTCAGCGGCGGTATCTTTGGGAATCTTGGCGGGTTCCTCCCACGAGATGAGCTGGCCGTTGACCTCGGCCCCTATCGCCATCTCGAGTAGCTTGTAATATAGGGTTCCCGTGACTTTCGCATTGGATGCCAATTCCACCCGCTCGCTGGAGTAGACATCTCCGACCACCTTGCCGTTCAGGACGATACTGGGCACCCTCACGTCCCCTTCCACCACGCCCTGATCGCTGAGAATCAGCGCCGCCCTGCCCTCCCCGCTGGCTATTACGTTTCCGTGGATGACGCCGTCGACATGCAGACCGCCGGTAAATTTCAGATCCCCTTCTATCCGGGTCTCATTACCGATTACCGTGTTGATCTTCGGCGCCTTGAATCTCTTGAGTCGCCCCATCATGAATCCCCCTGGCTGGTGACCGTCCAGTCAAACCGCTGTTTTACAGGTGACAGCTTGTTACTGTTCGGTTTGATTTCCACAATCATCTTTTTAGGTTTAAAGCTGTCCGGCAGTCGTATCACGCCCTCGACATCCTGGAACTGCTTGAATCTCATCAACACCATTTCGGTGTTGTCGTCCGTGATATCCCGAAGCGGCAGCCACTTGGGCTGACCGTCCCGGAGACCATCCACCGCAATAAAGATCGATCCGGTGGCCATGTCCGAACCTTTATCCGACCGGGTGATGGCGAAACGATAACGATAGACACCCTTGGCCCCCGCGCGTTCCAGTTTGAACTCCCGGATCTGGATGCCATTGCGGGTTTCCTTGTCGACGACCATGCTGCGCAGAAAGGTAAGCTCCTCCTCGATCTTGGCCCTCTCTTCCTGATAGTCGGCAAGCTGTTTCTTTACCTGTCGCATGGCCTCCCTGTCTATCAGACCCGCCTGTTCCAGAGCCGCGGTTTTCTCCAGCAACGCGTCACGCTCTCCGGTGAGATCCTCAATCCTTTTGCGCTGCTGCGCGATCACTGCTTTGAAATCGGGCGCGGAGGTGCCGGTATTCTCCCGGCCCAGCTGGTATGCATTCCACCCGACCCCCAGTGTCAGCAGAATCACCAGCAGCACCCAGACCCACACCCGCTGCCCTCCGGGCTGAACGATTTTCGGGGTTGTATATTTCATAAGCGTCCTTGTTTCAAGGCAGCAGAGCAACGGATCTCAGACCATCCGTTTCTTCGAATCCCAACATCAGGTTCATATTCTGTATCGCCTGACCTGCCGCTCCCTTTACCAGGTTATCGATAACCGACAAAACCACCACCGTGTCGCCGCCCTGTGGAAGGTGCACGGCTACCCGGCAGTCGTTGACCGCCCGCACGCTGCGGGTTTCCGGATGAGCACCTGACGGGAGTACGTCCACAAAGGGCTCTTCGGCATACCGGGCCTCGAACAATGCCTGCAGGTCAACCTTCTTTTCAATCCGCCCATAGAGCGTGGCATGAATGCCGCGGATCATCGGCAGCAGATGGGGCACAAAGGTCAGATCGACGTCGCTCCCAGCCGCAAGGGCCAGGTTTTGCCGGATCTCCGGCAGATGTCTGTGCCCGGGGACGCCATAGGCCTTGAAGCTTTCCCCGACCTCCCCCATCAGCATACCGACATTGGCACCCCTTCCGGCCCCGCTGACACCCGACTTGCAATCGGCGATCAGCCCCCGGCAGGCAATGATGCCCGCCTCCAGCAGCGGTAACATGCCGAGCGTGACTGCCGTGGGATAGCAACCCGGGTTGGCAACCAATCGGGCAGCCCCGACCGCCTCGCGATTTACCTCGGGCAGCCCGTACACCGCCTCTTCGATCAGTTCCGGGCAGGCATGTGTCATGCCATACCAATGCTCCCAGACCTTCGGATCACGAATACGGAAATCGGCGGCCAGATCGATTACCCGCACCCCCGTCTCCAGCAGTTCCGGAACCATTTTCATGGCCGTACCGTTGGGGGTGGCAAAAAAGACGAGATCGCATGCTTTGAGAAGTTCTATGTCCGGCTCAGAGAAGGCGAGCCCCACGTGCCCTCTCAGGTTGGGATAGAGATCTGCGACCGGAACACCCGCCTCGGCCCTGGAGGTGATGACTGCCAGTTCCACGTGGGGATGTCCGGACAGCAGACGCAGCAGTTCCACTCCCGTATAGCCGGTACCCCCGACGATTCCAACCCTGACCATAACAGATCCCCTGAACCTAACCTGCCCCTGACAGGGGGGCAAGAACGCGGGTAATCATACGGCGCACCGGAAAAAAGAGAAAGGCATCCTGTCTAAAATTGAGAATGCGGCGGCGTTCTGAAAACTTGCCTCAGACGGGACAAAGATCCATGGCGACACGGAATACGATCCCGAAAAAAACCGCCTGAGCCACGCGACCCGGCGGTTCTTTTCGGACGGTCCAGTACCCCTGTCAGGAGCAGCCGCTTCCCTGGGAGGAGCCGCAGGTGCCGCATCCGCCGCCCATGGGTTGAAGATTATTGAAGACGAAGGTGGCGGCGCCGTCGCCACGATCGATGAAATCGATCTCCACACCCTGCAGATACTGCATGGTGTCATTATCGACGATGACGTTGAAACTGTCGTATTCCAGCACCCTGTCATTGCCGTCGATCTGGTCGGTGAAGGTCATACCAAAATTTATTCCGCTGCATCCACCCGGCGCGGCATAGACCCGGACCCCCTTGATTTCCTCTTCCACCTGTCCGACGAGCTCTGCCATCTTGCCCTGGGCCGGGCCTGACAGACTGAGATCGGCTTCAGTCAAAGCGGTGGCGGTTGATTCATTCATTAACTGATACTCCAGATTGGGAAAAAATTAACCTGCGATTCTACTATCGAATCCAAATCAAAAACCACCGGAAGTTAAAGGGATAATAATAAGGAAACCAGGCAGATCAGGCCCCTCCCGCGAAGAAACCGACTAAAGCTGGTTACGGCTCTTGAGTTCGTAGAGGTGGCGTTCGGCATCCAGCAGATGTTTGCCCCAGTGCACAGTGAAACCGCTTCGCCATCCGTGACAGGCAAGATCGGGCTCCTGATCCATCAGCCGCAGGCCGTGCTTCAATTCGCAGTAAATATCGGTCAGATCATCCGCCAGACTGCCGCTTTTACTCTGGTCATCGTGGG
>JAHEHQ010000058.1 GCA_024644505.1 Gammaproteobacteria bacterium | reverse complement strand
TTGAAGCTGCAGCTCGGCAGGATCGTGGATGCCGACTACGAACCCGGCCTGCATTGGAGAATACCTTTTATCCAGGAGGTCAAAAAGTTTGACCGCCGCATCCAGACCCTGGACGCCAGACCGGACCGATTTCTCACCATCGAGAAGAAAGATGTGATCGTGGATTCCTTTGCCAAGTGGCGTATTGCCAATGTGGCTCAGTACTTTAGGTCCACGGGCGGTGATGCTGCCAAGACGGGACGGCTGCTTTCGGAGCGGATAAATACCAGCCTGCGCGACGAGTTCGGCAAGCGCACCGTCCAGGAGGTGGTATCCGGCGAGCGAGCGGAGATTATGCAACTGCTGACCAAGGCGTCCGACGAACAGGCTAACGAACTGGGTGTGGAGATCATCGATGTGCGGGTCAAGCAGATCGATCTGCCGCCTGAGGTGAGTGAGTCGGTCTACGCCCGCATGCGGGCCGAGCGAGAGCGCGTGGCCCGTGACCTGCGAGCACAGGGTGCGGAGGCCGCCGAGCGCATTCAAGCCGACGCGGATCGTCAGCAGACGGTTATCCTTGCCGACGGTTTTCGCGAGGCCGAGACGCTGCGCGGTGAGGGGGACGGCCGCGCGGCAGAGATCTACGCCCAGGCCTACAACCAGAACCGGGAGTTCTACTCTTTCTACCGCAGCCTGAATGCGTATCGTGACGTCTTCAACATGGAAGGCAACATGATGGTCATCGGGCCTGATTCGGAATTCTTCCGGTACTTCAAGAATCAGGCGGGAAAACCCTGAGGGAAATCCATTTGTGATGCCTCCGCACATGCGGAGGGCAATCAGCTCCATGGCGCCGGGTGGGAAACCGCCCGGCTTTTTTCTGGACGGCAAGATGTGGCATGAACTGCTGATAGCTCTGGCGCTTGTGATGGTCATAGAGGGGATTATCCCGTTTCTGAGTCCCCGACTGATGCGCAGGATGCTGCTGACAGCGGCTGAAATGGACGACCGTTCACTGAGAATGGGCGGGTTGATCGCCATGGTACTGGGTGTTATCACGCTGTATCTGGTGAATTAGTCGTTATGAAAGACAAGCACTGGTTATTGCCCGAGGGAATAGACGAGACCCTGCCGCCCCAGGCGCAGGGCCTGGAGCAGCTGCGAAGGAAACTGCTGGACCTCTACGGCACCTGGGGATATGAACTGGTTTTCACACCGATCATCGAGTATCTGGAATCCCTGCTCACCGGAACGGGTGGGGATCTCGATCTGCAGACATTCAAACTGACCGACCAGATTACCGGTCGGACTATGGGGATACGCGCGGATATTACACCCCAGGCAGCCCGTATAGACGCCCACCAGCTGAGACGCGACTGCCCAACCAGGCTTTGTTATCTGGGCACGGTGCTCAACAGCCGCCTTGAGGGTCTTTCAGGGTCCCGGTCGCCCCTGCAGGTCGGTGCTGAGCTCTATGGGTATTCCGGTGTGGAGGCCGATATTGAGATTCTCGGATTGATGCTGGCATCTCTGGAAAGCGTCGGCATCAGGGGCGTACACCTGGACCTGGGGCATGTTGGGATATTTCGGGGTCTCACGAGACAAGCGGGACTGGATGAACACCGGGAGCTGGCGCTGTTCGATGCGCTGCAGCGCAAGGCGGTTCCGGAACTGCAATCCCTGGTGAAAAGCTTTGATCTGGAGGATGGGCACGGCCGCATGCTGGTGTCCCTCGCGGAACTCAGTGGCGACGATGCCCTGGAGAGGGCCGCATCAAAGCTTTCAGGGGCGGATGGGGCGGTTCAGGAATCCCTGCGGGAGCTGTCTTTGCTGGCCGATCGTCTGTGCGAGTCCTATCCCGGGGTGCCCGTCCACTGCGATCTGGCCGAACTGCGTGGTTACCATTACCATACCGGTGTCACCTTCGCGGCCTTCGTGCCCCAATTGGGACAGGAGGTGGCGCGGGGTGGACGCTATGACGATATCGGCAGGCTTTTCGGTAGGGCCAGACCCGCCTGCGGATTCAGCGCCGATCTCAAAGTGTTGTTGAGGCTGGGGGGAGGCGTTCCCGGAACTGACGATAGTGTGATTTTCGCCCCCTGTACCGGGGAGCCCCGGCTGAATCAGAAGATTGCGGATTTGCGGGGACAGGGTCGCAGGGTGGTACAGGAACTGCCCGGCCAGGCGGGCGGTGCCCTGGAGATGGGCTGTGGACAGGTGCTTGTCAAACAGGGTGGATCCTGGGTGGTCGCGCCGGTTGCACAAGATGAAATCATATAACCGTTTTCCGAAAACGGGTCGGGGACTTTCCGGTCTTTTCGTGGAAGCGAATGATCTAAGCAGTATCAAACAGAGAGCATAAGAAAATGGGGAAAAGTGTCGTAATCATCGGTACCCAGTGGGGCGATGAGGGCAAAGGTAAGGTTGTCGATCTGTTGACCGACCGGGCACAGGCGGTGGTGAGGTTCCAGGGGGGGCACAACGCAGGCCACACACTGGTCATCGAGGGCAAGCAGACGATCCTGCATCTCATCCCCTCCGGCGTGCTTAGGGATGGCGTCCAATGCCTGATAGGCAACGGCGTAGTGCTTTCGCCGGAAGCCCTGTTGGAAGAGCTCGATATGCTGGAGCAAGGGAATGTGCCCGCCATCTCGCGGCTGGGCATCAGTGAATCCTGCCCGCTTATCCTGCCTTACCACATCGCCCTGGATCAGGCCCGGGAAAGGGCACGGGGTAACAAGGCGATCGGTACCACGGGAAGGGGTATCGGGCCCGCCTATGAGGACAAGGTCTCCCGCCGAGGTATCCGCTTTGGGGAGCTGCTGGACACCGCACATTTCACGGAACGGCTGCGTGAGGTGATGGACTACCACAATTTCACCCTGGAGCATTATTTCAAGGCCTATCCGGTGGAGTATGGGCCGGTGCTGGATCAAGCCCTTGCTCAGGCGGAACGTCTCAGGCCGCTGGCTGGGGACGTTACGGGTACCCTTCATGAAATGCGGCGGGCCGGAAAGAACATTATGTTCGAGGGAGCCCAGGGTGCGCTGCTGGATATAGATCATGGCACCTATCCCTACGTGACTTCATCCAACACCACTTCGGGCGGTGCCTGCAGCGGCAGCGGCGTGGGGCCCCGGGACATCGACTATGTGCTGGGTATCGTCAAGGCCTACACGACCCGGGTTGGTGCGGGCCCTTTTCCCACGGAGTTGTTCGATGAGGTTGGCCAGCATCTCGGAGAGAAGGGGCATGAGTTCGGCGCCACGACGGGCCGGAAGAGACGCTGCGGCTGGCTGGACAGCGTGGCCTTGAGGCGTTCCCTGGAGATCAACAGTGTCACGGGTATGTGCATCACCAAGCTGGATGTACTGGATGGCCTGGATACCCTGAAGATATGCGTCTCCTACAATTTCGATGGCGCGGAGATTGATGTGCCGCCGGCGGGGGCCGACAAACTCGAAAAATGCGAGCCGGTCTTTCTGGAACTGCCGGGTTGGACGGAATCCACCGCCGGCGCACGGACCCTGGACGAGCTGCCCGCGAATGCCCGCAACTATCTGCGCAGGATAGAAGAGCTGTGCAATGTCCCGGTGGATGTGGTATCCACGGGTCCTGATCGCAAAGAGACCATCGTTCTGCGGCACCCCTTCGACGTTTGAGCAGTTTGGCCGGGTATCTCAGTGCAATCCGAGACCATAAAGACCGATCAGTACCGGGTCCGTGACGAGCCCTTCTATCAGTCCACCGGAGACGAGATAGAGATTTTCGAGGCAGCATACCGGAATGCGCTGCCGGTCCTTTTGAAGGGCCCCACGGGCTGCGGCAAGACCCGCTTCATGGAATACATGGCGTGGCGCCTGAACCGGCCGCTCATCACCGTATCCTGCCACGACGACCTGACCGCATCGGATCTGGTGGGCCGATACCTGGTCAAGGGGGGGGAGACCACCTGGATCGACGGTCCCCTGACCCAGGCGGTGCGTTCCGGCGGCATCTGCTATCTGGATGAGATCGTTGAGGCACGCAAGGACACCATGGTGGTGATTCATCCGCTCGCCGACAACCGAAGGGTGCTGCCCATAGAAAAACTCGGCTCCCTGGTGCAGGCAGGTCCGGAATTCTGCCTGGCCATATCCTACAACCCGGGCTACCAGAGCGTACTCAAGGACCTCAAGCAGAGCACACGCCAGCGTTTTATCGCGCTGGAGTTTGATTACCCATCACCCCAGCTGGAAAGTGCCATCGTCGCCCGGGAATCCGGTGTCGACCAGGAAACGGCAAACCGGTTGGTGCAGTTTGCCGCCATGACCCGGAATCTCAAGGGCAGCGGACTGGAGGAGGGGGCCAGCACGCGTCTGCTGGTGCATGCCGCCAAGCTGATCGCGACAGGCGTCAATCCGGTCTCCGCCTGCCGGGACGCCATAGCACAGGCCCTGACCGACGACCGCGAGATGTTGGTGGCGGTGGAAGAATTGTCATCTTCACTTTTCTGATCTGGGTGCGCCCAGGAGGAGATGTGAAGGCAGTGGGTACACTTCCTTTTAAAACCCCTTGGCAGGTTTCACGTGGACGACACTAGATCCTTGGAAGCCCGTCTCGACGTGATCCTGCAAGTGGAATTCAGCTTCCGCAATACGTCGGAGGCTGCCGCCTCCATAGCCACCCTGGCTGCCAGGGACCAGGCGTATGTCATCGACTGGGTGGAACGGGTTGCCAGCACCAATGTCGAACTCGGATTCCAGTATGCGTGCCGGGCGGTTAGGGCGCTCGGCATCATGGAACCGAACCAGGTGGATTCCTGGGCTCTGTACGCCATGGATTGCTACGACCGCGAGGGTCTGCAGTCGGCATTGAAGGTGATGCGGGGGCTCGACGACTTCGTCCGGGAGAGCCGGGAGCGGGCGATCGGCAGTGTGCTGGATGAGCAGAAGGGCGTGCTGCTCGGTTTTCTTCAGGGTCTGTCCGGCCGTAAGCTGAAGATCGAAACCTCAGACCAGGCCTACACGGACACCGAGACCCTGTTTCTGCCCCGGATGCTGGCGCGACTGTCCAATCCGACGGACAATTTTCTCCTCTACAAGGCCATGATTGCCGGGCTCTGGGCACAGACCCGTTACGGGACCTTTCGAATCCGGCTTGATGAGCAGGTGCTGGGAGAATCGGAGCCCGAAGCCTTTCTCGAGCTTTTTAATGCCCTGGAAACCCTGCGGCTGGAGGCATGCCTTGAACGCGAACTGCCGGGCCTGACCCGACAGCTGAACCGGCTGAAAGGCGAACTGGGGGAAGCCCGGTTATCGGGGGAGTGGACGGGAATTCAGAAAGAACTCTCGGATACCGGTATCACCGCCCGGGATACGCTGACCCTCACGCGCAGGCTGTTCGGGAGCATGGAACCCTATCCTCCTTTTGCCTATCAGGGCATGCTCAGACCCGACCGGGTGGCCGAGTGCATGGCGGCACGGGCCGAACGGGAAAAGGCACGCTTCCGGGTCGCTCTGAAACTCCTGAGTGAGACCCTGGACGAGACCCGTGACGGGAACGCCGACCGGGATAGGCGATTTTCCAAGCGGGAGCATGAGGCACCGGAACAACCGGAGGACCGCATTACCGAAATCCTCCTGGACGGGAAACCCATGCCATTACCGGAAGAGATGAATGAGTTGATGAGCTCAATCATCATGGATTTCGGAGAGATACCGGATGAATACCTGGAGCCGGCCGGCCCCGGTGAGTATGATCCCGCGTTGTTCAACGACGAACACGAGGATCCGGAATCCGTCTGGAGCGGTGTCTACCACGAAGAGGGGGCGCATCTGTATCCGGAATGGGACTACCGGCGCCAGAACTACCGCAAGAACTGGTGCGCGGTCCGGGAGAAGACGGTGGTGCCAGTCCATGACGATTTCTGCGAAAAGACACTGGAGAAGTATCAAGGCCTGGTCAAACATCTGCGCAAGACCTTCGAGGCGATGCGCGACGAGGCCCGGCTCCTGAAACGTCAGACCCAGGGGGACGATGTGGATCTGGATGCCCTCGTGGAGGCGCTGGCTGACAGCCGGGACGGCCGTGAGATGTCGGATCGCCTTTTCACCCGGATGCATCGCACAGAGCGCAATATCGCGGTGCTGTTCATGGTGGACATGAGCGGCTCAACCAAGGGATGGATCAACGACGCCGAGCGGGAATCGCTCGTGTTGTTGTGTGAAGCCCTGGAGACATTGGGTGACCGTTATGCCATTTATGGCTTCTCCAGTATTACGAGAAAACGCTGTGAGCTGTACCCCATCAAAGGCTTCGAAGAACCTTACGACGATGAGATCAGGGCGCGGGTCAGCGGTATCCGTCCCCAGGACTACACCCGCATGGGTTTCGCCATTCGCCACCTGACCAGGCTACTGAACGAAGTGGATGCCAGGACGCGCATACTCATCACCCTGTCTGACGGAAAACCCGATGATTACGACAGCTATCGTGGCGACTATGGTATCGAGGATACAAGGCGGGCGCTGATCGAGGCGAGGCGGGAGGGGATTCATCCCTACTGCATCACCATCGATGAGGAAGCCAGAGACTATCTTCCCCATCTCTACGGCCCGGCGGCGTTTACCCTGGTCAGCGAGGTCAGGGAACTGCCTGTCAAGGTATCCGATATCTACCGGCGTCTCACCACCTGAACCCTGGTGTGCTCTGGCAGGGGGTTCTATTCGTCTGCATGCATTGGCTCGTCCGCGAGCTATTTGTTATTCTCAACGATTGGATCAGTCTGGGTAGAAAATGATCAGAATACTGCTGGTTGATGATCATGAACTTGTGCGAACCGGGTTCCGTGGCATTTTGGAGGGGGATCCCGGTATCGAGGTCGTCGGCGAGGCAAAGAGCGGTGAAGAGGCGCTGCAGCAGGTGCAGAAGCTGAAGCCGGATCTGGTGCTGATGGATATCAATATGCCCGGCATCGGTGGAATAGAGGCAACCCGCAAAATCAAACGGCTGCATCCGGGAACAAACGTCATCGCGGTGACCATTCATTCCAGGGCGCCGTTTCCAGAGCAGTTGCACGAGGCCGGGGCAATGGGTTATGTCTCCAAAGCCTGTTCACCCGACGAACTGTTCGAGGCCATCCGTACCGTGTTGTCGGGGGGTGCCTTCATTTCCTCCGATGTGTCCCGGAAGATGACCCTGGGGATGCTGGCTGGTACAAGCCCCGATGCCCCCTTCGGCAAGCTGTCGCAACGGGAGATGCAGGTACTGCTGATGATAACTCAGGGAAGCAGGACCCAGGATATCTCGGACTCCCTCTGTATCAGCCCCAAGACGGTCAGTACCTACCGCCACCGGCTGTTCGAGAAACTCAATGTAAGATCGGACGTGGAACTGACCCACCTGGCCCTGCGCCACGGGCTGATCGGCGAAACGGCCTAGATGTCTGCATTATTCGATCCTGATTGCCGAAAATGTCAACGGCTGGCCGGTTTTCTCGCTCAGGTGAAGAGAGAAAACCCCGAATACCACGCCCGGCCCGTTGCCCCATTCGGTGATGCTTCCGCCAGAGTGCTTATCGTGGGTCTGGCCCCCGGTATGCATGGGGCCAACGCAACCGGACGTCCCTTCACGGGCGATTATGCCGGTATCCTTCTGTATCAGACCCTCTATCGATACGGATTCAGCAGTGCGCCTGAATCTCATTCCTTGCATGATGGGCTGAGACTGATCGACTGCCGTCTCACCAATGCCGTCAAATGCCTGCCTCCCCAAAACAAGCCGCTCGGCGAGGAGATAAAAAACTGCAATGCTTTCCTTTATCAGGAGCTTGTCTCCATGCCTGCGGACGGTATGGTGATTGCACTTGGAACCATCGCCCACAATGCGGTGTTGAAGGCGCTCGGTCTCCGTCAGTCCGCCTATAGGTTCGGCCACAATCGCAGGCATGAGCTGCCCAATGGCCTGTTCATGATCGATTCCTACCATTGCAGCAGATACAACACCCAGACGCGCCGGCTTACACCGGAGATGTTTCACGCGGTGTTTGCACAGGCAAGAGCCCAGCTTTCAGCCTGATCCGGAGAACCGCCGCTGACCCTAAAGGGTTTTTTACCGGATAATGGCGCCATGAGTCCCCACGCATTCGATCACAAGCGCTTTTTGAAGACCCTCGCCGGGCGGCCGGGTGTCTACAGGATGCTGGACGATCAGGGAAAGGTGCTTTACGTGGGAAAGGCGCGGGATCTGAAGCGTCGTGTCGGCAGTTATTTTTCCCGGTCTTTGAATCTGCGCATGCAGAGCATGGTCTCCCGGGTGGCCGACGTGGAAGTCACCGTCACTCACACCGAGGGGGAGGCGCTGATACTCGAGAACAACCTCATCAAGTCCCTCAAGCCCCACTACAATATCCTGTTGAGGGACGACAAGAGCTACCCCTACATTTTTCTGTCGGACGACCCTTTTCCCCAGCTGACATTCCATCGGGGGGCGAAGCGGCGCAAGGGACGCTATTTCGGTCCTTATCCCAGTGCGGGTTCCACCCGTGAGACGCTACGCCTCATGCAGAAGCTGTTTCCCGTAAGGCAGTGCGAGGATAGCTTTTACCGAAATCGCACGCGGCCCTGCCTGCAGTTTCAGATCAAGCGTTGTACCGCCCCCTGCGTAGGTTTGATCGATGAGCAGGCCTACGCCGGGGACGTGGAGGACGCGGCGCTGTTTCTCAGCGGCCGGGCGGACCAGGTCATCAATGGGCTGGTCAGCCGCATGGAGTCCGCTTCCGAGGCCCTGGAGTTCGAAAAGGCGGCCCGTTATCGGGACCAGATTGCCACACTCCAACGGATTCAGGAGCGCCAGTATGTCAGCGGCGAGCATGGGGATCTGGATATCGTCGCCTGTTCCGCCAGTGAAGGGGCGGCTTGCGTACAGCTTTTTTTCATACGTGCCGGACGGAATCTCGGAAACAAGCTTTTCTATCCCCGTATCCCCGAGAACGAACCGGAACAGTCAATCCTGACGGCCTTTATCAGCCAGTATTATCCCGGCAAGCAGATACCGCAGGAAATCATCGTCAGTGGGGATCTCCACGATAGGGAACTGCTGGAAACGGTGCTTGGCGAACAGGCGGGCCGGCGGGTCCGGATCAGGCACGCGGTGCGGGGAGACCGGGCGCGCTGGCTGAAAATGGCGCAGCAAAATGCAGGCATCGGGCTGCGGTCGAGACTCGCCAGCCAGGCTGGGGTCCAGGCAAGGGTGGATGCCCTGCAAAGGCTGTTGAAGCTGGAGGAGCCCCTGTCGCGCATGGAGTGCTTTGATATCAGCCACACCGGTGGCGAGTTGACGGTCGCCTCCTGCGTGGTGTTCGATACCCAGGGACCGGTGAAATCAGACTATCGGCGGTTCAACATCGAGGGGATTCAGCCCGGAGATGACTACGGCGCGATGGAACAGGCACTGACACGCCGTTATACCCGCATTCAGGCGGGTGAAGGGCGTCTGCCCGATGTGATTTTTATCGATGGAGGCAAAGGGCAGTTAAGCGCCGTTGCAGGTACACTGGAGGAACTGGCTGTTACAGGTGTCGTTCTGGTGGGGGTGGCAAAGGGTGCCGACAGAAAGCCCGGACTGGAACAGCTTTTCTTGTTTGGCGGCAAGGCCCCGATTATACTGCCGCCGGACTCGGCTGCCCTGCACCTGATCCAGCAGATCAGGGATGAGGCGCATCGTTTTGCCATTACAGGGCATCGACAAAGACGGGATCGCAGTCGCAAGGTGTCCGTGCTGGAAAAGATACCGGGAATAGGGCCGAAGCGCCGGCAGCAACTTCTCAAGCGCTTCGGTGGACTGCAGGGCGTCGCCAGGGCAGGGGTTGAAGACCTGTCCCGGGTGCCGGGTATCAGCGGGTTGTTGGCGGAACAGATATATGAGGCATTTCATGGTGAGGGTTGACTCCCACAGCAAGGTTACAGGCAGTATTGGGGACGGGTGTATCCATTGCATCTGAGCCTGCCCAATGTTTTGACGCTGCTGCGGATCGCATTGATACCGGTCTTCGTCATCGTCTTTTACTTGCCCTGGGTCTGGGCACCCCTGGTGGCTGCGATTGTATTCACCTTGGCTGCCCTGACGGATCTGCTGGACGGCTACTTTGCGCGCCGCCTCAATCAGGTTTCCCCGATGGGCGCGTTTCTGGATCCCGTGGCGGATAAGCTGATGGTCGCCACCGCCCTGGTTCTCCTGGTGGAGGCAGACCCCACGCCGGCGCTGGCGATCCCGGTAGTTATCATTATCGGCCGGGAGATAGCCATATCCGCCCTGAGGGAGTGGATGGCGGAAGTCGGTGCCCGCGCCCAGGTCGCGGTGTCCATGATAGGAAAGATAAAGACCACAGTGCAGATGACTGCCATCATCATGATGATATATCGGGCGGATATCCTGGGTTTGCCGGTTTACACCATTGGTTATGTGCTGCTCTACATGGCAGCCATACTTACACTCTGGTCGATGATGGTTTATCTGCGTGCCGCCTGGCCGAACCTTTCCGGCAGCCATCCGGCTCCCAAGGATGAAGAAGATTACCAGTAACGTCATCAGTCCCGGGGCCTGTTAACAGGCCCTAAGAGATTGGTTTTTGTGCTTTGTCTTGACACGAAACACAGGGAGATTACAATAGCGCGCTCATTGAACAAGATGCGGGAATAGCTCAGCTGGTAGAGCACAACCTTGCCAAGGTTGGGGTCGCGAGTTCGAATCTCGTTTCCCGCTCCAAAAAATACCAGCAAAGACAGCTAGTTACGAGAAATCGGGGGTAAATATTCGGTTACCCCCTCATCGTAGTCAAGAAACCGCGGGACACAGCTGAGGTAATCGTGTATAAAGTGGTCCATGGAGGCCATCGGTTACAAACAACAGCAAGTCCGACACGATTCCAGCGGCCGTGATGTCGAACAGACGAGCCCATTTTCACAGGAATGGGTAAGGATAACCAAAGCGGAACACATCGCGCTTATCCACCGGGCAAACTACT
>JAHEHQ010000057.1 GCA_024644505.1 Gammaproteobacteria bacterium | reverse complement strand
AAAAAATGATGTCAAGATCGTGTATGTTCCCGGTAATTCAACAGACACGCTGGCAAAACTGACAGCGCAAAAAAGCAAGCAGGAACTGGACGTCGTGTTTCTCGACGATGGTCCGATGTATCAGGCGGTGTCTCTCGGCTACTGTGCCCCGATACAGAAATCTTCGGTAATGGAGGATTTATACGACATTGCCCACTTCAAAGGTGGAACTGCAGTCGGTGCAGGGTTTGTCGTCACGGGAATCTCGTATAGCAAAGAGATGTTTGCCAAGAACAATTGGCCTGCTCCCACTTCATGGCTTGATCTTACCGACCCGAAATACAAGGGTAAACTTGTAGTCCCACCGGTAAACAATACCTATGGTCTGCACGCCTTGTTGATGATGGCCAGGCTGAACGGTGGTGGTGAGAACAATATCGATCCCGGCTTCAAAGCCTTTATCGACAAAGTCGGCCCCAATGTCCTGACGTTTGAGCCGTCTTCAGGAAAGATGTCCGAACTGTTCCAGAGCGGAGAGATTGCCTTGTCAGTATGGGGGAGCGGCCGTCTCAAAGCTCTGGCTGATACTGGTTTCCCGGGTGGTTTTGTCTACCCCAAGGAGGGTGGCGTGGCGTTGATGGTTGCAACCTGTCCGGTGGTTGACAGCGACGTCCCCGAACTGTCTCAGAAATTTGTCCAACACATTCTTTCGTCGGAAGTACAGGCTCAGTTAGCAGACGCTCAGGGCTGGGGACCGACGAACAAGACGACCAAACTGCCCCAGGCTTTGGCGGACAGCATTCCCTATGGCCCCGAGAAGATCGATAAGCTCATCGCCGTTGACTGGGACGTGATTAACCAGCACAGGGCCGAGTGGACCAATCGCTGGAACCGCACGGTAGAACGCTAAACGACATAGACCACGGGTCTGACCGCAGTCGGTCAGGCCCGGCCCCAACTCTTGTGTCCAGCAGGAGGGGCTTTTCAGGCGAGGAATAAGCGCTATGTCATTTCTACACCTGCAGGGACTGGTAAAAAAGTACGGTGATTTCACCGCCGTCGAAAAAATGGACATCTCTGTCGAAAAAGGAGAGTTTCTCTCCTTATTGGGCCCGTCGGGGTGCGGTAAGACCACCACATTGCAGATGATTGCCGGATTTACCGTGCCGACTGAAGGACGGATCATCATCGACGGCAAGGATGTGACGGAGCTCAAACCCAATCATCGGGGGTTGGGCATTGTCTTCCAGAGTTACGCACTTTTCCCTCACATGACGGTCGCGGAAAATGTCATATTCGGGCTGGAGATGCGGAAAGTACCTAAAAAAGAGGCCCGTCAGCGGGTTGCCGAGGTATTGGAACTGGTTCATCTTGAGCAGTTCAGTCAGCGCTTTCCCAAGGAACTGTCGGGCGGTCAGCGCCAGCGGGTAGCCCTGGCGAGGGCCTTGGTGATAAAGCCAAACGTACTGCTGCTCGATGAGCCACTTTCGAATCTGGACGCTAAACTGCGTGAAGACATGCAGATCGAATTGCGCGAGATTCAGCGCACACTGGCCACGACAACGATCCTTGTGACCCATGATCAGTCGGAAGCCCTTGCAATGAGCGACAGGATAGCGGTGATGGACAAAGGCCGTCTTGTCCAGATCGACGACCCATTGAATGCCTACGAGTTTCCCCAAAGCACTTTTGTTTCAAACTTCCTCGGGAAGACCAACAATCTGGAAGGAACCCTTGTAGGCAGAAGCGACGGCCGCATGCAGGTTCGCGTGGGAGACGGCGTTCTCGACGTTCGGGATACGGGTCCTTCGGTCGACGGCCCGGTTCATCTGAGTATCCGTCCCGAAAAACTGCATTTCGCCGATATTTCCAAAGCGCGCATCACGGCAAGGATCCAAACCCGTGTTTTTCTCGGAAACCACTTCATGTTTCACCTGGATACACCCGTCGGCCGACTGTTGTTGACAATGGAAAACAGTGGCGATGCCGTTAAGGGGGAGAACGAAGAGGTGGGGCTGACCTGGAATCCAGGCGAGATCAGAATCGTGCAGGGAGACAGGTAATGGCGGGCGGCAAGCTGAAGGGTGTATTGCCTCCTTACCTGTTGAGCGCGCCCGCCCTTGTGCTGTACATCGCACTTCTCGGCACGCCGATGATCATGACCTTTGTGCTCAGCTTCCATGCCTTTGATTTCAACAAGGGCATTCTTCCCGGTTTTGGATTCTCGAACTACTGGGAAGTGCTGTCAGACAGCTATTTTCACGAGATATTTCTTCGAACTTTTGGTCTTGCATTGATCGTGACCGTCATATGTGTGGTGATAGGCGCGCCGGAAGCGTACGTGTTGTCACGCATGAAAAACCCCTGGAGATCCATATTTCTGGTAGTGATACTCGGGCCTCTGTTGATATCGGTGATTGTTCGGACCCTCGGTTGGGCCTTGTTGATAGGTTCGAACGGTGTTGTCAGCAAGACACTGCAGTCAATGGGGCTCATCGAAGAAGGCTTCCAGTTGATGTTCACATTCTCCGGTATGGTGATTGCGCTGGTTCACGTACTGGTGCCTTTCATGGTGATATCAGTCTGGGCGGCGCTCCAGAAACTCGATCCAGCGGTAGAACACGCCGGTATGTCGCTGGGAGCGAGCCAGTTTACGGTTCTAAGACGCATTGTATTCCCCCAGGTGATGCCCGGCATCCTGTCGGGCAGCATGATCGTGTTTGCGCTTACCGCAAGTGCCTTTGCGACACCTGCCATCATAGGAGGACGACGGCTGAAGGTTGTAGCGACGACGGCTTACGATGAATTTCTCAACACGCTTAACTGGCCGCTCGGCGCGACCATAGCGGTACTGCTCCTGATCGCCAATGTCCTGATAATTTTCAGCTACAACCGTCTCATTGAAAGGAAATACGCACAGGTATTCGGATGAAAACGAACGGTACCCCCGCACTTATTTTTCACGCCCTGTTTGTCGCCTTTATTCTGGCACCCCTGATCGTGATCTGCCTGGTCGCATTCACCGACAAAGGTTACATGTCGCTTCCAACCGACGGATTATCCCTGAGATGGTTCAGGGCCATTCTGGAGAATCAGGATTTTATCGACGCGTTTTGGGTCAGCCTCTACATTGCGCTTGGTTCGGCCACCATCGCTCTTGTAGTGTCCGTGCCGGTTGCCTTAGCCGTGGTGCGCTACAGCTTTCCGGGGCGGGAGGGCCTCACGGCCTTCTTCTTATCACCCTTGATGATTCCCCATGTGGTCCTCGGTGTCTCTTTTCTGCGTTTTTTTACCGAGATCGGGTTTACGGGAACGATGATCGGTCTCGTCCTGACGCATGTCATCATTGTCATGCCCTATGCTTTGCGCCTGGTGCTGGCATCTACCGCCGGCCTGGATCGCGATGCGGAGAAGGCCGCCTCTTCCCTGGGAGCGACGGGCTGGACGGTATTCCACCGGATTACAGTGCCTTTGATCCTGCCAGGGGTGGCTGGGGGATGGGTACTGGCTTTTATCACCAGTTTCGACGAATTGACGATGACGGTTTTCGTGGCGTCACCAAGTACAACCACGCTCCCGGTGCGCATGTATCACCACATTGCCCAGACCGTGGATCCTCTGATCGCCTCCATTTCGGCGGTTCTGATATTCGTTACGCTGTTGCTGATGATCGTCCTCGACCGTATCTACGGTCTTGACAAGATCCTGATCGGTAAAGGCTGAGCAATGGCCGACGCCGATGTGGCCGTTGTCGGTGGCGGTATCGTCGGCATGTCCGTGGCTTGTGGCCTGGTGCGGAGTGGGTTGAGGGTTACCGTATTCGACGGTGACGACAGGGACCTGCGGGCCTCTCGCGGCAACTTCGGTCTGGTCTGGGTTCAGGGCAAGGGCTATGGTCTGCCCGACTACGCAAGATGGACCCGACGCTCGGCCACACTCTGGCCCGACTTTGCGTTGAGCCTGCAGGAGGAATCGGGCATCGATCTTCAGTTGTCCCAGCCGGGGGGGTTGTTCGTTTGCCTGACCGAAGCGGAACTCGAGGCGAGGGCGGAGATGCTGGTATCTCTTAAGGCCGATCTGGGAGGGGAATATCCGTTCGACGTTCTCGATCACAGGACGCTTGCCGAGTACGTGCCGGCGATAGGCCCGGAGGTCGCGGGGGCGACTTTCGGCCCGGAAGACGGACATGTCAATCCACTGCGCCTGCTCAGGGCGCTGCACGCCGTATTCAAACGGCGTGGCGGACGTCTGGTGGGTGGGGTCACTGTAACCGGGCTCAATCATCCTCAGGGCGGTGGTTTCAGGCTCAGCTCCGACAGCGGCAGCTGGGATGC
The DNA here is from genome assembly GCA_024644505.1 of Gammaproteobacteria bacterium. Lineage (GTDB taxonomy): Bacteria > Pseudomonadota > Gammaproteobacteria > Chromatiales > Chromatiaceae > JAHEHQ01. The sequence continues at coordinate 6,702 of JAHEHQ010000057.1, read as the reverse complement.
CGGAAAGCTGGTACTCGCCGCCGGGCTGGGTAATCTCTCTCTGGGGCCGCAGGTCGGTTTGACGGTTCCGGTAAAGCCCAATCGCGGCCAGGTCTTGATATGTGAACGCATTCCTCCGTTCCTTGATTATCCAACGGGCCATGTGCGCCAGACCGGTGAAGGGACAGTGCAACTGGGTGATTCAAAGGAAGATGTCGGTTTCAACGACGGCACCACCCCCGAAGTGATGGCGGCCATTGCCCAACGCGCGGTGACCATGTTTCCTGTGCTCAAAGGAATTAGGGTGGTTCGTGCCTGGGGGGCCTTGAGGATCATGACCGCCGACGGCTTTCCTGTCTACCAGGAGTCAGGGGAATGTGCGGGTGCCTACGCGGTTACCTGCCACAGCGGCGTGACGCTGGCTGCCGCTCATGCGGGGCCGCTGGCTGACTGGATCAAGACCGGCAGCGCACCAGTCGGCATGGCATCTTTCAGCGGAGAGCGGTTTCATGTTTAGACGTATTCCAAGGCGTGATGACGAGGAGAGTCGGTCACTTGTGACGATTTTCATCGAGGGAAAACCGATTCAGGTTCCCACGGGTGAAATGGTGGCGGCGGCAGTGCTGGCCTCCGGCCTGGGTTGGGTGCGCAGCACACCGGTATCGGGTGCGCCGCGCATGCCATACTGCCTGATGGGCGTATGCTTCGAGTGCCTCATGGAGATCGATGGCGTGCCCAACAGCCAGGCCTGCATGACCCGGGTGCGTGAAGGCATGCGCGTGGAGAGGCAGGCAGGCGTAAGACCCCTTTCCGAGGTGTGAAGACGATGGAAGACAAGCGCTATGATCTCGCCATCATCGGTGCCGGCCCGGCCGGCATGGCGGCGGCGTCCAGCGCCGCCGGGTTCGGGCTGAGATGCCTGGTTATAGACGAACAACCGAGGCCTGGCGGTCAGATCTATCGTGACACGGGCCATTCTCCACTCGCGAATCCGGATCTGCTGGGACCCGATTACCGTGAGGGTGAAGTACTGGCCGCTGAATTCGGGAAAGCTCAGATGGAGTACCTCTCGGGGGCGGCTGTGTGGCACGTCGATGCGGATGGCGTCGTCGGTCTGTCCAGGGAGGGGCGTGCCTGGTCCGTCGCAGCGCGCTACATACTCGTGGCCACAGGTGCGATGGAACGCCCCTGTCCCATCCCGGGGTGGACGCTGCCCGGTGTAATGACCGCCGGGGCGGGGCAGATCCTTCTCAAGACAAGCGCCATGATTCCTGATGGCCCCATCGTGCTGGCGGGCAGCGGTCCGCTGCTGTTTCTGGTCGCCTGGCAGTACCTCAATGCGGGGGCGGAAATCGTCGGTTTTGTCGAAACGACATCCCGCGCGAATTATTTATCCGCTCTGCCCTTTCTGCCGAAGGCGCTTGGGGCAGCCGAATATCTTTTCAAAGGCCTGGGTTACATGAAGGCATTGAGAAAGGCTCGGGTGCCCGTGTTCAAGGGAGTTGCTGATCTCAGAGTCGAGGGGGATTCGAAGCTCGAAGCCATCAGTTTCTCGGTTGGCGGAAAAAACAAGAGGATCGGCTGCGATACCCTTTTGCTGCATCAGGGCGTGGTTCCAAATGTTCAGATCACTCGCGCCTTGGGATGCGAGCATATCTGGGACATTCGACAGGTGTGCTGGCGGCCGCGATTGGATGACTGGGGCCGCACCGACAGTGAAAAGATATATGTTGCCGGCGATGGTGGCGGGATCGGCGGGGCGGCAGTAGCCCAGATTCAAGGACGGCTTGCCACCCTGGAGATAGCCCGCCATCTGAATATTATCGAAACAGCGGAAAGGGACCGGCTGGCGGCTCCCCATCGGGTGGCAATGGCGCGCCATCTGCGTATTCGCCCGTTTCTTGATCTTCTCTACCGGCCGACCGAAGTGATGAGATGCCCGTCTGACGAAACGATCGTCTGCCGTTGCGAGGAAGTCACAGCCGGAGATATCCGGAGTATGGTCCGGATGGGCTGCCTGGGGCCGAATCAGACGAAGTCATTCGGACGCCCCGGAATGGGGCCCTGCCAGGGACGTTTGTGCGGGCTTACCGTATCCGAGGTCATCGCCGCCGAACGCGGCCTGCCGACCGCAGAGGTTGGTTACTACCGGATCCGCCCGCCAATCAAGCCGATTACCCTGGGTGAATTGGCTGCGTTTGACGCGCCCGAGGGTAAACAGAAATAGTTATGCATGCCGACGCCGTTGTCATCGGGGCGGGCATTCACGGTTGTTCCGCAGCACTCCATCTGGGGCGGGCGGGGATCAGCTCGATCGTTCTGGAACAGGCCTATCCGGGACGACATGCATCCGGGGTGAATGCAGGCGGGGTCAGACGCCTCGGTCGGCATCCCGCTGAAATACCGTTGTCCGTAGCAGCCATGGGTTTCTGGCTGAACATGGAAGATTTCCTAGGCCAGGATTGCGGCTTTCGTCGAACCGGGCAGGTGAAAGTCGCGGAGGACGAAAGCGAGATGGAACGCTTGCGCCAACGGGTGGCGCAACTGCGCTCCCTTGGGTTTACGCATGAAGAGATCATTGATCAGGATGAACTGAAACACCTGGTTCCGGCTGTCTCTGGTCATTGCGTCGGTGCCATAGTATGTCGCGATGACGGGTATGCACTTCCGTTTCAGACTGTTACTGCATTTCGCAAGGGAGCGGAGGCTGCCGGGGCACAGTTCAAAGCCGGCTGCCGTGTCGATAAACTGGTGCGACGGGGAAGCATATGGCAGGTTCAGACCAGCCGCTTGATGATCGAGGCACCAATCCTGGTCAATTGCTCGGGGGCTTGGGCGGGTGGGATAGCCGAACAATTGGACGAACCGGTTCCGGTGAGTGTCGAGGCCCCAATGTTGATGATTTCCGAGCGGGTTGCCCCGTTTTGTAATCCAGTGGTCGGGGCCACAGGGCGTCCGCTTTCTTTTAAGCAGTTCGAAAACGGCACGGTGCTCATTGGCGGTGGGCATCGGGGTCAAGCCGACCCGGCTCGTCAGGAGACTCAGTTGGATATGGGCGGCCTGGCCTTCAGTGCACGCACGGCACAGGAAATTTTCCCCTGCATGCGGAATGTCCGGGTGCTGCGCTGCTGGGCCGGTATCGAAGCGGTTATGCCGGACGGAATTCCAGTCATTGGGCCAAGTGCAAAGTTCCCGGATACCTTCCATGCCTTTGGTTTCTCCGCCCATGGTTTTCAATTGGGACCGATTACCGGTCAAATCATCGCCCATCTGGCTGTTCAGAGTGAGACATCTCTACCTATTGAGGCCTTCTCGATAGGAAGGTTTCTTGAGTAAAAGCCGGCGACAGTTGACTAATTCATTCGATGGGTTATCTATTCAGACCAGACTATGACTTTTCAGGTTAGGTCATGCCTGCAAAGATAAATCACCGACAGCTGGAAGCTTTTCAGGCGGTCATGCAGGTTGGCTCCATAACTCGCGCAGCCGATCTCCTGGGGGTCACGCAACCGGCGGTCAGTCGTCTCATCGGCGCTTTGGAGCATGCTATCGGTTATGGTCTTTTCGAAAGACAGAAAGGCCGTCTTTTAGCTACTCCGGAAGCACGAGCTCTCTATGAGTCCGTTGAGAAATCTTTTATTGGTATTGACAAGGTCGCTCAAGCAGCGGCTGATATTCGCCTGTTTAAAAGAGGCGCGCTGCAGATAGCAAGCATGCCTGCCATTGCGCTTGGTTTTTTGCCCAGAGTGGTGAGTCAATTCGCTACCGAACGGCCTGGCATAAACGTGTCGATCCAGATTCGCAGCTCACAGAAGGTTATGGAGCTGATTGCCAGCCAGCAGTTCGATATTGGATTGGCAGCAGTTCGCGGCGGTCACCCGGCAATAACAATAGAACCGTTACTGCGAACCAGCATGGTTTGTGTCATTCCCGAAAACCATCGCCTCGCGGCAAAGGATGTAATCACGCCCGAGGATCTGGAGAACCAGGTTTTCATATCGCTCGGAGAAGAGTGGGGGACACGCCGCCTGGTTGACACCGCGTTTGACACAGCCGGTATTTCATCGCGTTTAACCACCGTGGATACCCAGCTATCCGAGGCAGCATGTGCATTTGTAAGGGAAGGTTTTGGCGTGTCCCTGGTCGAGCCCATCGGTGCGGCGGAATCCCTGGAAAGGGGTGTTGTGGCGCGCCCGTTTGAACCGGAGATTCCTTACGAGTACAGCCTTCTGTACCCGCGTCACAGACCTCGGGGCAGATTGACCGAGGCATTTGTTGATAATCTGAAAAACGCATTGAGGGAAAACCCGCTAATTATGCAGCACGATTAGCAATCAATGAAAAAAGGTTGAAAAAGGGAAAAAGGGGTCGGTGACAACTGAGAAGCATTATCAAGAAGCTGCGGATGCGATTTGGAATCAATTGTCACCCCCCCCTCCCCAGTTAATTTCTGGGCGACCTGGCGCACCCCTTGCCGCAAAGAGCTGCCTTCGGTGAACAGGGCCCGGGCCGATTTAAAGGATGGGGCAGTTGTCGTGCTGGCAGTCAATGTTTACGAAGACAGGGAGGCGGTCATGGCCTTCAGTCGAGCCTACCCATCGATTTTACGGTACTGCTGGACGGTAAAGGGAGCGCCAGTCAGCGCCTATCCATCGAATGGGCGGCAAACGTGAATGGGACAGTGGAGCACTGTTGCAACCGGTACGTAGTTTGAAAGACTGAGCCGTTTTTCAAAAAGTGTTATTGCACCAAGAAACCTGAAACCAAATAGTTAACTGCGAGGAGAGTATGACATGAAGGCAAGAGCCGCTGTAGCCTGGGAGCCGAAAAAGCCTCTGTCGATTGAGACCATCCATGTGGCAGGACCAAAAGAAGGGGAGGTGCTGTTGAAGGTCGTCGCTTCCGGCGTCTGTCATACCGATGCCTTCACCCTTTCCGGTGACGACCCGGAAGGTGCATTTCCCTGCGTATTAGGCCACGAAGGTGGATGCGAGGTGGTCGAATGTGGCCCAGGCGTGAAGCAACTGAAACCTGGTGACCACGTCATTCCACTCTATATCCCCGAGTGCGGGGAATGCGAATATTGCCACTCGCCCAAGACCAACCTCTGTCAGTCCATCGCGGAAACAGTGTGGACCGGCTACATGCCGGATTACTCGCGCCGCTTCTCCATGAACGGCAAACCCATCTACCACTACATGGGTTGTTCCACGTTTTCCGAATATACCGTAGTGCCGGAGATCGCCCTGGCGAAGGTGAACAAAGCGGCACCACTCGACAAGATCTGCTTGCTAGGCTGTGGTGTCACCACAGGCATCGGGGCAGTGCTCAATACCGCCAAGGTGGAGCCGGGTGCCACTGTGGCTGTTTTTGGACTCGGGGGTATCGGTCTTTCCTGTATCCAGGGTGCGGTCATGGCCAAGGCATCACGCATCATCGCAATCGATATCAACCCCGAAAAGTGGGATATAGCGAAAGCGCTGGGAGCGACCGACTTCGTCAACCCGAAGCAACTGGGCGGCAGTGTCACTGAGGCCATCGTCGAGATGACCAACGGAGGAGTCGACTATTCGTTCGAGTGTATCGGCAACGTGCATGTCATGCGCGAGGCGCTGGAGTGTTGCCACCTGGGCTGGGGTGTGTCGACCATCATCGGCGTCGCCGGTGCCGGGCAGGAGATTTCCACCCGTCCGTTTCAGCTGGTGACGGGCCGAACCTGGAAAGGTACTGCGTTCGGTGGCGTAAAGGGCCGTACCGAACTACCCGGTTACGTGGATCGTTACATGAACGGTGAGATCGAGCTGGATTCGATGGTGACCCATACCATGCCGCTGGAGGAAATCAATCGCGCGTTCGATCTGATGCACAATGGCGAAAGCATCCGCTCCGTCATTATATTTTGAGAGCTGCCGCATGAAACAAATTGAAAGCATCAAAGAGTTCGGCGGCTGGTTGAACCGGTACCAGCACGCTTCAGCTTGCTGTCGCTGTAGCATGACCTTTTCCGTCTATTTGCCCCCCAGGGCGGCGAAGGAACAAGTACCGGTGGTCTACTGGCTCTCGGGACTGACCTGCACAGATGACAATGTGCGCAGCAAGGCGGGAGCGCAACGTTATGCATCCGAGCTGGGTATCGCCTTGGTAATGCCGGATACCAGCCCGCGTGGCGACGATGTGGCGGACGAGCACGATCGCTACGATCTGGGTAAAGGGGCTGGGTTCTACGTTAACGCAACCCAGCAACCCTGGGCCGCGAATTATCAAATGTACGACTATGTTACCAAAGAGCTGCCTGAGCTGATCGAGGCAGAGCTGCCGGTGATTCCAGGACTAAAGTCGATTACAGGACACTCCATGGGGGGGCACGGCGCGTTGATCTGCGCGCTCAGGGAGAAGGGTGCTTATCGCTCTGTCTCAGCTTTTGCGCCCATCTGCCATCCGTCTGTCTGTGGCTGGGGGGAGGGATGCTTTGGCGCTTATCTGGGTAACGACCCGGAGGCTTGGCAGGCTTATGATGCGACCGCGTTGATCAAGGCAGGTGCAGCAGAAATACCCTTATTCATCGATCAAGGCACAAGTGATGAGTTTCTGGCGGATCAGCTTTATCCCCAGGATTTGGAAGCCGCCTGTCGTAAAACGGATTTTCCCCTGACCCTTCGTATGCAGGAAGGATACGACCACAGCTATCACTTTATCGCCACCTTTATCGGCGAGCATCTTGCG
>JAHEHQ010000352.1 GCA_024644505.1 Gammaproteobacteria bacterium | reverse complement strand
GCATCGTCGGCATCATGGAGATCGTGAAGGAGGGCTATCCGGACCATACGGCCTTCGACCCCGAGGAGCATTATTACGACCCCAAGAGTGATCCCGACAACCCGCGCTGGTACATGGTGAACGTCAAGTACAGGCGAAACCTGAAGCGGGAGATATCCTTGCGGGAACTCAAGGAGCATGCGGATGGCTATCTGCAGGATTTTCCGCTGGTCAGAAGAGGTAACAGACTGTCCATCATGCCTGTTACGGAAGATCAGTGGAACTTCATCCTGTCCCTGGAGTGAGGCCAGCCAGGACAGTGACATCCGCCAGCGGCGAATCGCTCAGGCCATGATATTGACGCCGCCGTCCACGTAGACAACACCGCCGGTCACCCGGCGTCCATAGGGCGTCGCCAGGAAGGCGCAATGGAAACCCACATCCATGATGTCCACCAGTTCCCCTACCGGTGAACGCTGGACAGCTTCATTAAGGAGCAGATCGAAGTCTTTCAGTCCGGATGCCGCACGGGTCTTAAGGGGACCGGGAGAGAGGGCATGAACACGTATGCCCTGGGGACCGAGCTCATAGGCCAGATACCGGCAGGCAGATTCAAGAGCGGCCTTGACCGGCCCCATGACATTATAGTTGGGCACTACCTTGTTGGCGCCATGATAGCTCATGGCGAACATGCTTCCGCCGTCTGTCATCAGCGGGGCCGCCAGTTTGGCCATACGGATAAAGGAGTGGCAGGAGATGTCCATCGCCTTGCTGAAGCCCTTGCCGGAGCAATCGAGCAGACCACCCTTCAGGTCCTCCGCCGGGGCGAAGGCAATGGAGTGGACCAGAACATCCAGCTTGCCCCAGCGTTCCCGGATCTCATCGAATACCGCCTCGAGCATTCCCTCCTGACTCACGTCCAGGGGCATGAAGATCGAGGCATCGAGCTCCTTTGCCACGGGCTCGACGTGAGGCCTGGCCTTGTCGTTCAGATAGGTCAACGCAATGTCGGCGCCTGTCTCGTGGAACGCCTTGGCACAGCCGTAGGCGATCGAATATTCGTTGGCCACGCCGACCACCAGGGCCTTGGCACCTTTCAAAGGGGGTTTGGGTATCTCAACCATGATTCAACTCCTCAGCCGCCAGTCACCAGGTTCAGTGTATGGCGGGCTATCATCAACTCTTCGTTAGTGGGTATCGCCCACACCGCGACATTGCTGCCTGACGCACTGATGCGCGGGCCGCCGCCGGCGTTGGCCTGCGGGTCCAGTTCGACGCCCAGCCAGGCAGCATGGCCGCAGACACGTTCCCGGACAGAATCGGAATTCTCGCCGATGCCTGCCGTGAACACGATACTGTCCAGCCCGCCCAGGGCCGCTGCCAGGGATCCCAGTTCCCGGCTTATCCGGTAGACATAATAATCTATGGCGAAAGCCGCTCTGGGGTCGTCACTCTCCTGCAGGACACGCATGTCGCTGGATATGCCCGACAATCCCAGCAGGCCTGATTCCTTGTAGATCAGCCTTTCCACGCCACGCACATCCATTCCGCGCTGATCTATCAGATAGAGCACCACCCCCGGATCCAAGGCACCGCACCGGGTGCCCATGGGCAATCCTTCCACCGCCGTGAAACCCATGGTACTGGCTACACTGTGGCTGGCCTTCATGGCACACATGCTGGCACCGTTGCCCAGATGCAGCACCACCGTGCGGCCCGCGGCGGCCTCCGGATCGTACTGCGGCAGGACGGACGCTATGTACTCATAGGACAGACCGTGAAAACCATAGCGCCGCACACCACTGTCCGTGATCTCCTGGGGGATGGCAAACAGTTGCGCCAGTTCCGGCTGGCCGGCATGAAAGGCCGTGTCGAAACAGGCCACCTGCGGCAGATCCGGTACCCTTTCGAACAACAGCCGGATGGGGGAGAGATTATGAGGCTGGTGCAAGGGCGCCAGCGGAACCAACGCCTCCAGACGATCAACGATTGCTGCATTCAGACGCTGCGGATGGGTGAATTCCAAACCGCCGTGTACGACGCGGTGACCGATCGCTATGGGTTTGTAATCATTCGTGTGTTCCTTGAGAAAACCGACAAGATGGTCCAATGCACCGTCATGCCCCAGGTGCTCGCCCTCCGCCCACTGTTTTTCCTCGACGACCATTCCTGCCTGGTCCTTGGCCAGGAACCGCGGACGGGTAAAAATGCCTTCTGCCTGACCGCTGAACACCATCCGGAGTTCGCCATCCTCCACCGCAAATACCGAGAATTTGATACTTGACGATCCTGCGTTGAGAACAGTGATTGCATCGCTCATGGGGATCTACTCTCCTGAAGTCCTATGGAGCCGCGGTTCGGCGGGCCTGCGCCACCATGGTCATCACGGCTACCGAGGCAAGCCGCGTGCGCACGGTATCGGCACGGCTGGTAAGCACGATGGGAACCCGGGTGCCCAGCACGATGCCGGCACTGTCCGCGCCTGCCAGATACTGAAGCTGTTTGGCCATCATGTTGCCCGCCTCCAGATCCGGGGCCACCAGTATGTCGGCGACACCCGCCACCTCGGACACGATCTTCTTGGTCCTCGCAGCCTCCTGGTTGATGGCGTTGTCGAAGGCGAGCGGCCCGTCAAGAATGCCGCCGGTTATCTGCCCCCGGTCAGCCATCTTGCACAATGTAGCCGCCTCGATCGTTGAGGGGATTCTCGGGTTGATGGTCTCCACTGCCGAGAGTATCGCCACCTTCGGCTGCTCGATCCCAAGATCCAGGGCCAGGCCAATGGCGTTTTGTACTATGTCTACCTTAACCTCCAGGTCGGGATAGATGTTGATGGCGGCATCGGTGATAAACAAAGGCCTGGGATAGGCAGGTACATCGAGTACGAAGACGTGACTCATGCGTCGCGCCGTGCGCAGACCCCGGCTGGAGGAGACCACGGCACTGAGCAGTTCATCGGTATGCAGACTGCCTTTCATCAAGGATTCGACCTCTCCGGACCGTGCCATTTCCACAGCACGTTCCGCCGCCGCATGGCTGTGCTCGGTGGACTCGATTCGGAAAGGGCTCAGATCCACGCCCTCTGCCTCAGCCACGGCACGGATCTTGTTTTCGGGGCCCACAAGCACGGGATTGATGAGCCCCTGTTTATACGCCTCCAGCGGTCCCAGCAAAGAGTCCCGATCACAGGGGTGTACGATCGCACAGGATGCCGGCGGCGTGCCTTTGCACTGCTTGAGGAGTTTGGAGAAGGTGTCGTTGCGCCGCAGGATAACCTGCGGTGTCGCGACATTTGAATAGCTGATGCGGGCCGTGGGCGCTTCTACCGTTACCTTTCCGGAAACGAGCTTTTCTTCCTCTTTCCTGACTTCACACTCGAAAACCACCCGGTGGCCGTCCGGGATTTTTTCCAGAACCTTGACCGTGCCGGTGAGCTTG
>JAHEHQ010000351.1 GCA_024644505.1 Gammaproteobacteria bacterium | reverse complement strand
ATGAAGATGAAGATGAAGATGGATGATTTTGAAACTGAGAATATTTTTCTTGATTTTCTCTTCTCCGTGTCTCCGCGTGAGAATTCTTCTCTTACCGAGACTGGCGCAACGATGTGAGCACTAATCCAGTGTAACCAGATGATCGGTAGCCAGGGCGACCTCCACCTCGGCGCCCGGTTCAAAGGGTGGCTCGAACTGCTGGTGGCTGTGGTCGACGAGCACCCGATCGCCTCCGATCGCCACGTCATAGCGTACGATGCTGCCGAGAAACTCCATGTTCAGCACCCGTCCCGGTATCAGGTGACGGTTTTCCCCGGCTATGCTGCCCGGGTCGCGCACCTCGATGTTCTGGGGCCGGAACATGACGCTGCAGGCACCTTGCTTCTCCGTTTCGAGGGGCAGCAGCGTGCCCTTCTCCGATTCGAAAAGCGCACGACCGTCCTCTTTTCTTATGGAACCCTTCAGGATATTGGCAATACCCATGAAGCCCGCCACGAAGATGTTTTCGGGCTGATCATAGATGGAAACCGGGGACCCGATCTGCTGCAGATAACCGTCGTTCAGCACCGCCATGCGGTCGGAGGTGGTGTTGGCCTCCTCCTGGTCGTGGGTGACGAAAACGGTGGTGAGATTGAGCTTTCGCTGCAGTTCCAGGATTTCCTGGCGCATCTGCACCCGCAGGTTGGCATCCAGGTTGGAAAGGGGCTCGTCCAGCAGCAGCACCCGGGGTTCTATCACCACGGTCCGCGCCAGCGCCACCCGCTGCTGCTGGCCGCCGGACAGCTGGGAGGGTCGGCGGTCGGCATAGTCGGCGAGTCCCACCAGATCCAGTGCCCCCATGACACGATCCTTGATCTGATCCCTGGGAAGCCTGCGTTCCTCCAGGCCGAAGGCCACATTGCGGTAGACGGTCATGTGGGGCCAGAGGGCGTAACTCTGAAAGACCATGCCCACGTTGCGTTTCCAGGGCGGCAGCCCCGTCACGTCCTCCCCGCCGATCAGGATCCTGCCTTTGGGTGTCGGGCCGAAGCCGGCGATGGCCCTGAGCAGGGTGGATTTTCCCGATCCCGACGGGCCCAGAAAGGCGAAAAACTCCCCGGGCTCGATGGTCAGGTCGATACGTTTGAGCACCTCGGTCTCGCCAAACGAAAGACTCAGGTTCTCGATTTCGATACTGACTGCGCCGGTTTCAGGATTCTTCATATCAGCGGGTCTCCGCAACGACCAGATCGCTCGCACGCCGTTTTTCCCCGCGCGCGATGATGCGATGTGAAACATAGGTACCCAGCCCCACGATCAGCACCGCGATGATGCCCAGCGCCGCCCCCGGGCCCCTGCCGGATGCGGACTGCATGAACTCGTAGATGCCGAACGCCAGGGGTGCGTCGGACTCCCGCGCCACCAGCATGATGGTCGCCGAAAGTTCCACGGAGGCGGTGGCGAAACTGGTGACGAAGCCGGCGAGTATCCCCCCGCTCATCAGGGGCACCACGACCCGCCACAGGGTGCGCTGCTTGGTGGCGCCCAGGTTCTCGGCCGCCTCTTCCAGCATCACCGATACCTGCTGCAGCGCAGCCACGCAGGCCCTGAGTGCATAAGGCAGCCGCCGGATGGTGAGCGCCACCACGATGATCACCCACCAGGTCGCCAGCGGTTCATCGATGATGGGGACTTCCCACTGGTAGAAGGTCCGCAGATAGCCGATGCCCAGCACCACCCCCGGAATCGCCAGGGCCGACGTGGCGCCGTAATCGAGCCACTTGCGCCAGTTAAGCCGGGAGCGCAGGACGATATAGGCGATGGCGGTGGCGATCACCACATCCGCAAACGCAGCCAGCCCGGCGTACAACAGGGTGTTGGTGATGTACTCGGAGGAAGAAACCAGCACCTCGACATAATGGTCCAGGGTGAAACCGTCCGGCAGCACACTGTAGGACCAGATGGTGCCGAACGAGAGCAGCAGCAGACCGAAGTGGGGTGACAGCACCAGCAGCAGGATGAGTATCACCACGGCATAGCAGGCCACCTGCTCCCAGGGCCGCAGATCCCGCTTCGACAGACCGCCCCCGCCCTTCTGGACCGTCGCATAGTCCTTGCCTTTCATCGCCCGCAGCGAGACCCAGAGCGCCAGCAGGGAAAAGACCACGAGGATGACCGATATCACATAGCCCATGGGATCGGATATGCCGATGGAAGCGATGCGCAGGAAGGCCTGGGGCGCCAGCATCTTGTTGACGTCGAGCAGCAGCGGCGTGCCCAGGTCGTCGAACACCTTGATAAAAACCAGGGCGGCACCCGCCACGTAACCCGGCATGGCCAGGGGAAACACGATGCGACGAAACAGCCGCAGGCCGCTGGCGCCCAGGTTCTGCGCCGACTCCTCCATGGCCCGGTCGATGTTGTTCAGCGCCGCTGAGAGGTTGATCAGGATGAACGGGAAGTAATGGATGCTCTGAACCAGAATAACCCCGTTGAGGCCCTCCATGAACGGGATATTGATGCCGAACCATTCGTCCAGCAGCAGATTGACCGAGCCGTTCTCGCCGAACAGCAGCTTCATCGCCACCGCGCCCACGAACGGCGGCATGATCAAGGGGATGATCCCCAGGGTCTGGATCAGGACGGAGCCCGAAAAATTGAATCGCGAAGTGAAATAGGCCAGGGGCAGCGCGATGATGGAGGCCAGCACCACCGACATGGCTGACACGTACAGCGAGTTGTAGAAGGACTCCCGGAACAGGGATGACGCAAAGAAATCGGTGAAATTGAGCAGCGTCAGCGAGCCGGTGCCGGGATCCTGGAAAGCCACATAGATGACCTGCAGAACAGGTATCAGCAGGAACAGCAGCAGAAAAGCGGCGATCGCCAGGGCGGCAAGGGTCGTGTTTCTCTGTGTACGGGAAAACAAAGACATTCAATAAACCTGGATAGCGTCGCAAGATCCCGCCATGTTGGCCCCTTCTCCCCCAGGGAGAGGGTTAGGATGAGGGGACAATAATCGGTTCTTGCCCCCTGTAGGGCCGAATTCATTCGGCCAACAGCCGGTTGATTCAAACCGAGCATCGGTCGAATGAATTCGACCCTACATTATTTCCTCACCCCAATCCCCTCCCAACGGGGGAGGGTTGGGGTAACCGACAACCACCGGCGTCAGCCGGTGCGTTATTCACAGCATGGACTTGGCCTTGCCTGCCAGTTCGGCAGCCCGTGCATAGTTGGCCTTCACCATGTCGTCCCACTCCGCCTCGACCTCGGCCTGGCGGCCGGTCACCTTGGTGGTGGCCTTCTTGCGCTTTTTCTTGAAGATGGCGTTGAACGCCGGGTCTCCGGCCTTGGCCTCGTCCACGGGCACCTGGTTCACCAGCGCCTCGGCCTCTGCAACCAGCTTTTCGGCCTCCGGATTTGAGTTGCCTGCCAG
>JAHEHQ010000350.1 GCA_024644505.1 Gammaproteobacteria bacterium | reverse complement strand
TAAAACAATGATCATCGGCGCCACCTCGGCAATCGCCCATGCCACCGCCCGTCTATGGGCATCGGAGGACAACGCCCTGTACCTGGTCGCCAGAGACCCGGACAAGCTGGAGGCCATTGCCCAGGACCTCGAGACCAGGGGTGCGGGTCAACTGGAAACACGGGTCATGGATATGCTGGAGCAGCAACAGCATCAGGCGCTTGTGGAGGATGCGGTCGAGCGGCTTGGGGGGCTCGACCGGGTGCTGATCGCCCACGGCACCCTGCCCGACCAGAAGGCGTGCGAGGCATCCGTGGATCAAACGCGCAGGGAACTGGAGATCAACTGCCTGAGCACCATCTCCCTGGTCACACGGATGGCCAGCTTCTTCGAAAGCCAGGGCTCGGGGACGATCGCCGTGATTACCTCGGTGGCCGGCGACCGGGGCCGGCAGAGCAACTACGTCTACGGTACCGCCAAGGGGGCCCTCTCCCTGTTCCTCCAGGGATTGAGAAACAGGCTCCATCGGTCCAACGTGCAGGTTCTCACCGTCAAACCGGGATTCGTGGACACGCCCATGACAGCGGCATTTCCCAAAGGCTTTCTGTGGGCACAGCCGGAGCGGGTGGCTGCCGACATCGACAAGGCCATGCGCAAGGGAAGAGATATCATCTACACACCCTTTTTCTGGCGCTACATCATGTGGATTATCAAGGCGATTCCGGAGTCTTTGTTCAAGCGGTTGTCGCTTTAGCTCCATGGTCGAATAAATTCGACCCTACATGTCTTTTGCACAAACCGCAGGGCCGAATTCATTCGGCCAAAAAATACCTTGCACCTGTTTTAACGTGAGCTAAACGAATAGTACCGGTGACCAAAATAGCTGGTCACCACCGGTGAGATCACGCCGATGAGGTGAGCGATATCGTTGGCGTGCCAGGTGAATCCGATGGGCGGGAACACCAGGTTCGCCAGGCCCACGCTGATCACCCAGACCTGAACCAGCGCCACCGCGTTGACGATGGTGAACCGGGCAAGCTCCGAACGAACACCCCGGCCGCTGGCACTGAAGACGAACAGGCGCGACAACGCGTAGGCCGTGAGCATACCCAAGAGATAGGCCAGGGCCACCGCGATCTCGAAGCCCATGTAGTGGTTCAAAAGATAACGGCTGGCGAGGTTGACCAGGGCGGCAACCCCCCCGGTCAGGGCAAATCGCAGGAACTGGTTATCCGCCAGTTTCTTCAGAGGCATCATTTCGAATATCGGGTTCAGACAGCCTGCGCCATCAGTTTGCCGAGGCGCACGCTTTCGGAAATGCCTCGGTCTTCCGGGTAATAGAAACAGGTATCGGCAATCTGCAGCCCTTTGATTGGCGTCTGGATGGGTGGAATCCGGCTGGCGAAACCCGGCTGGCATATCGGCTGGGCGTGTTTCAGCTTACCGACGTAGCTGGCGATCAGGTCGCCCTCTTCGATGGCCGGGTTGATCCGGCGCAGATAGCCGAAGGCCTCGGCGGTGATGCGCTCCCGGTCCCAGCTGAACTTGGGGTGTGTCTGGGGCATATAGTAGGGTACGTAGACCAGGGTATCGGGCAGCGGCCGCAGATTCGAAAACTCAACGATGCCCGGTATCTCGATCCCGGGTTGGTTTACATTCAGCCAGAAATGGGGTGTCACCGACCGTTTCAACCGAAACAGCACGCACACCACCCCAATATTGTCGATGGCATTATAGGCAGCCTTCAGTTCATCCGTCAGACCGGGAATCATGCGGCTGACCAGCGGGGTGGGAGTGGTGGAAATGACCGCGTCGAACGGCTCGGAACCGTCCCCGGTTCGCACTTCCCTGACCGCCCCGCCATCGATCACCACCTCGTGGACGGGCCGGGACAACCTGATATCGCCCCCCATGGAGCGGATCTCCCCGACCAATGCCGTAACCAGGGTCTCGGAGCCTCCCTCTATGAAGCCCAGCTGCTCCTGGAAAACGGATCTCCGGGAAGTGCCCACGCGCTTGATACGCGTCCAGATCCAGGCGGCGCTGATGTCGTCCACGTATTCATGGAATTTGAGATCGAACAGCCGCTTCCAGAGCAGATTGTAGGTCTCCTCGCCCAATTCAGAGACCAGCCAATCCCGGGCATTGCGATGCTCCAGCGGTGTCCAGTCGCTGCGTCGGGTCGCCAGGAACATACGCACACCGTATCGCAGCCGCTGCGCCAGGCTGAGTCTGGAAAACTTCAGCAGCGACACCGGGTCGCCCCAGTCGTAGTGCTCGCCGTCGATGAAATATCCCATGCTGGTATCCTGCCAACGCAGTTTGTTACCGATACCCAGTTCCTTCAGCAGATCAAAGGTGGACTGATCCGCCTTGCAGATGAAATGGTAGTAGCGTTCGATGCTCAGACCCTGGAAGTCGAAATGTGCCGCCATGCCTCCGGGCCGATCATCCGCCTCATAGACAGTCACGCCATGTCCCGCCTTCAATGCATGGTAGGCGGCCGCGAGGCCCATGGCGCCAGATCCGATGACGGCAACTTTCATGCCTTAAAACTCGAGCACCACATCCCCGTATCGGGGATCGTTAAAGGTTTCATCGAAAGCCCGGTCAAGGGGGGTCTGCTCCACCTTGAATATTCCGGGCCAGTCGATCACGTCGAACTCCTCGGTGATCACCAGCGCCTCCAGCTGCCGCGTGGTAAAAGGCGGATCGCGGTCGAACAGGGCGTAGATCCGCAGCAGCCACCAGAATAGCCGGTAGGGAATCCTGACAATCCGAGCCCCCGACCCGGTAACGTCCCTGATCGAGCGCATCATGTCGATGTAGTCGATCTTCTCCTGCCCCGAGATGTCGTAGACCGGGTCCTCGGGGGGATGCTCGAGGCAGGCCATGATGATATGGCAGAAATCCTTGGCATACAGGGGCTGGCGCATGAAGCGGCCGTCGCCGGGCACCGGGTACAGGGGCACCTTTTTCATGAATCGGGCAAGCCACCCCAGGTGCTTGCGGTCGAACCAGCCGAACATGAGCGTGGGTCGAAGAATCACATGGGGAATGGAACAATCCAGGACCCGCTTTTCCTGGGCCTCCTTGGTCCGGGTGTAGTAATCCACCGCCCGGGACCGCACCACCGAGGAACTGACGTGCACCAGGTACCGCACACCCCGGGCCTGCGCAGCACTCAACACCCTTTCGGTTGCGGTGACGTTGTTCGCGACGAACACCTCTTCATGCAGACCGCCGATCTGGGCGTGCAGCATCACCAGTGCGCCGACACCCTCCATGGACTGCTCCCAGTCACCGGGTCGGGACAGGTCGGCTTCCATGACCTGGATATCCGGGTGCAATCCCCTCAGAATCCGCGTATTCGCCGGATGCTTGTCCAGGGCAACCAGGTTCGTGTATCCGGCCGACTTAAGGTGAACGATAAGATTCTG
>JAHEHQ010000349.1 GCA_024644505.1 Gammaproteobacteria bacterium | reverse complement strand
AAATCCGCAGGCCTCAAGGGCTGGTCGTTTCCGGTTTGCGTCGCTTTCAAAACCAAGGAATTTCTCCCAAAACCATCACAATATTGAAGTCACAAATTACCCGATTCCGCCCGGCACCCACGGCCGGGATGGGACAGAACAGCGCGATCTGAAATCGGAATGCCCCTCAAGCAAAGAGCGAGCGGTCTTGAATTTTATTCGGCCCATATGCGGGATTTCCCTATAAGAGTTACCTGAAAACCCTTATCAAGACTCAAATCCCTTTGCATTTTCCAGTATTTGCGCGCAAACCGCAAGCCGATTAGCGCCTAAAAACCCCGTCTGCGAATTAAACACCCAAACTGGCATCTACGGCTAAATATTCAAGATATTCCATTTTCAAGCCGGTTCAACACCAGATATGGGTGCTCGGGGTTCTTTAAGCGTTATTTTTAGCCCCGAGCCAAGGGGTGTGCCAGTGCCCGGCAGAGGGCTGTTATTCGGTGACGTTGGGGGGATCCAGGTCCTCAGGCGGCAGGCTGTCCGGGTCTTCGAGATTACGAATCCAGGACTTGAGCATGTCCACGTGCCAGTTCTCTTCCTCGGTGAACTCTGCGGCCAGTCTTCTAACCTCTTCGCTGGAGGTAGTGGCTGCGACATTGGCGTAAAAATCCCTGCCCCTTATCTCGTTGTGGATGGCAAACTCGAGGGCCGTACCCTTGTCCATCAGATAATGAACTTCATCCATGTCCCCGACCTCAGGGCTTTCGGGTGTGATCCACTTGAAATCCCACGGCGGCAGCTGGGGCAGATCCATCCCTTCGGCATGCTGTTCGATCTCCCTGGCATGCAGTTCACCGAACCCCGCCAGTTTTCTGAACAGCCGGGCGATCTCGGGATTGTTGTGTATTTCCATGCTGTCCGCCAGTTCCTCGTACCGCTCGACAGATTCGCGTTCCAGCACGACGGCATGCAGCAGGAATTCGGGGAGCGTATCAATGATCCTGTTCATACGCGAAAGGTCTGCTCCAACTCTGAGGTTTGGCAAGATACGCTGTTTTCCGGCTGCCAGACCGGTATTTCAGCCCGGTAGAACAGGCCGGTTGTCATGCCGTCATCCGCCTGCAGCCGCTGTGCGGCGACGCCCGGGTCCGATGTCGCACCCTCCTCGAAACCGCGCACCTCTTTTTTCCACTGTTTGTGCTCCGGGCGGTAGGTGGGGCAGGGACTCAGTGCCTGGATGAATGCGAAGCCGGGGTGCTGGATTGCCTCGACCAGCAGTTTCGTCAGACCGTTGGGATCCCCGGTGAAACCCCGGGCAATGAATGTGGCGCCGGACGCCAGTGCAATGGACGTGGGATTGAAGCTCGGCACCCCGGGACCATGGGGTGTGAGCTTGCTTTCGGCCCAGTCGGGTGCCGTGGTGGGTGAGGCCTGCCCCTTCGTCATGCCATAGACCTCGTTGTCCATGACGATATAGGTCATGTCCATGTTGCGCCGGCAGGCGTGGATAAAATGGTTGCCGCCGATGGAGAACCCGTCGCCGTCGCCGCCGGCCACCAGGACGGTCAAATCGGGCCGGGCGGCCTTGAGTCCGGAAGCAACGGCCAGGGCGCGGCCATGTACGCCGTGAAAGCCGTAGACTGCTGTGTAGGCGGGAAGCCGGGAGGAACAGCCGATTCCGGATATCATGGCCACGTTCTGCCGCGGCAGGGCCAGGTAGGCAAGGGCCTTGGTGACGGCGCTGAGCACCGAGAAATCCCCGCACCCGGGACACCAGACAGGTTTGATGCCGGACTTGTAGTGTTTGGGTTTCAGCGCTGATACGGGATTATTTCCGTGCATTTGATTTCCGCATAGTGTTAACAGGCCCTAAGACAGCTTGTTCAGGATATCCCCGGGGCGAATCGGCAGCGGGCCGGGTTTTGCCAGCACCCGGGCGGTTTCTGGCAGCAGATCCAGGGAATGAAGATAGTGGAACAGCTGCCCGCCATGATTCTGTTCCACCACCAGCACCCTTTCGGCATCCTCGAGCAAGGCCTTCAAGGCCTCTTGCGGTAACGGGCTCAACAGCCTGATAGCGATAACCCGAACCGGTTTGCCTTGCGCTTCCAGGCGCCGGCCCGCCTCGAAGACGGCGCCGGAGGAAGATCCCCACGTGATGATGCAGGCATCTCCGGAACCCCTGGTTTCCGCCCAGTGCCCCGCGGGGTCCAGCCCCGACAGCTTGTCCCGCCGCTTGTCCAGCTGCTTCTGGTGATCCATCGGCATGCTGGATGGGATGCCTTTCTCGTCGTGCTCCAGGCCGTCTGCGGTATAGATGCCGCCCGGTGCACCGGGAATGGACATGGGTGAGATTCCGTCCCCGGTTATGCGGTAGCGACTGTAGTCCTCGACCTCCGGCTCTGCGATCCTGCGCCCGGGGCCGACCGGTGCCGGCGGCGGGGGGTCTATGACGCTGCGCGCCTGTCCCTGGGACTGATCCGAAAGCACGATGGCCACCGTCTGGAACTGTTCGGCCAGGCGCACCGCCCATTCCGTGGCGAAGGTGCAGTCGCGGATGTTCAGGGCGGCCAGCACCAGATGGGGTGCGTCACCGTGAAACCCGTACAGCGCTATATTCAGGTCCGACTGTTCCGATTTGGTCGGAATGCCGGTCGAGGGGCCGCCGCGCATCACGTTGGCGACCACGATGGGTGTCTCGCTGGTTACCGCCAGTCCCAGGCCCTCCATCATCAGGCTGAGGCCGGGGCCTGAGGTGGCGGTAAGCGACGGAACGCCGCCGAAGGAACCGCCGATGATCATATTGACCGAAGCCAGCTCATCTTCCGCCTGGAGCAGCGAGCCACCCACTTTTTCGAGGTTAGGGGCGAGCCACTCCAGCATCTCGCTCGCCGGGGTGATGGGATAGGCGGCCACGAACCTGACGCCGCCCCGCAGCGCACCCAGACCGCTCGCCTCGTTACCGCTGATGTCCCAGCGCGGCCGCGGTGTTTCCACCGGCGGCAGTCTGTGGGTCGGCCCGACGCTCTTTTCCACCTCGTAGCCTAATTTGATGCATTGACCGGAGGTCTCGACCATCTCCCGGCCCTTGTGGCCGAGGGTGGTGTCGATGACCCCGAGAATGACGGATTCGGGGACACCCAGCAGATCCCCCAGTATCCCCAGGGCGACCATGTTGATCCTGCCACCCTTGATCTCCTTGGCCAGTGCCTTCAACGGCAGTTCCATCACCCGCGCGCCATGGCAGGCAATGGCCTGGGGTATCTCCCCTTCGGCGGCATCGCATATGATCAGGCTTTCCGCGGTCAGGGGTATCTCCTCGGCGAATCGGCTGACGTTGAGCCAGTCCAGAGACATCAGTATGTCGAATCGGTCGTCCAGGCATTCCACGGGCTCGATACCCGTACGCAGCATGACCGCAGATTCCCCGCCGCGGATCTG